>JBEEGY010000105.1:0-12171 GCA_041167145.1 Verrucomicrobiota bacterium | reverse complement strand
CGTCGGGTCGTTTTCGGCGCAGCACGAAGATGCCGATGATCGTCAGGATGTAGAAGATGAGCGCCGCCGAAATGACATAGTCGAGCAGGTTGCCGTAAAGATTGCCATATCCGGTGACGGTGCCGGCAGCGTCTGTCTTAACGGTGCGCGGCAAAACGAGAACGCCGGCCCAAATGCCTTGAATGATGAGGCCCCAAGCGGGCACGAGATTGCTGTTCAACTCGCCTACACGACGGAAGAAGAGACCGTCGCGCGCCATCGCATAATAAGCGCGCGCGCCCGCGAGAATCAGTCCGTTGTTACAGCCGAAGGTGGAAACCATGATCGCAACAGCCATGATCGTGGCGCCCGTCCCAGGAAAGATTACGTTCGCCGTCTCGGAGGCGACGCGGTCGCTGGGCGCATTTTGAATTGCGGCAAAAGGTAGCGCCACCAGATAAGCGATGTTGGCGAGCAGATAAAGTCCGATGACGAGAATTGTCCCCAGTGCCAGCGAGAGCGGAACGTTGCGGCGCGGATTAATGACCTCGCCGGCTGTGAAAGTGATGTTGTTCCAGGCGTCCGCGGAGAAAAGCGAATTCGTTTGCGCCACGCAGATGCCGACGAAGAGCCCGAAGGCGGTCGCGGCGGTCAAGCCTTGGCCGACATCCTGCAAGTTGCCACGCAGGCTCCAGAAGTCGCTGAAGTTCGCCGCGCCTGCGCCCGACCTCACACCGACGATAATGCCGAGCAGGATCAGGGCGATGAGCGCTCCCGTCTTCGCTGTCGTGAAGACGTTCTGCACGAGCTTGCCAAGTTTTAGACCGCGCGTGTTCATGAACGTCAGAAGCGCGATGAGCGCCAGGCCGACGGCCTGGGCGGTTGAGAGCGATAACGCGTAACCGCCAAAACGAATGGGCGCGATTAGGTAATTAGACTCCGACACCCAGGGAATGAGCACACCCGTGTAGCGTGCGAAGCCGACGGCGACCGCCGCGATGGTGCCGGTCTGAATCACGAGAAAAAGTGTCCAGCCGTAGAGGAAACCCCAAAGCGGCGAGAACGCTTCGCGCAGATAAACATACTGGCCGCCAGCCTTCGGCATCATTGCCGCCAACTCGCCGTAGGAGAGCGCCGCCATCAGTGTCAGCAGACCGGTGACGAGCCAGACGACGAGCAACCAACCCGGCGAGCCCACCTGTCGCGCGATGATTGACGAGACGATGAATATGCCCGAGCCGATCATCGAGCCGGCGACGAGCATCGTAGAATCGAGTAGGCCGAGCCCCCTAACGAATTTGTCGTCGGCTGCCGTTGGCTGTGTTGGAACTTGTAAGTTGGAGCCGCTCAGAATTCGGAGAGTTAATCATCGCTTCACTAATTAAGGCAACGCAAAAACAGCCTTTGCGCTCATCTTCGCCGGCGTTCACGTAAACTCGAAGCGCCGCAAAGCGCTTTCACGCTTGGCGAAGCATGCTATTCTCCCGCGCGTGACGAGCTGGAATCGATTTCTATTTCCGCAAAAGTTATTGTGGATCTTGCTTGCGGGCCTCGTCATTGCCGGCCCCATCTTTGCCGCCCGTCCCGGGCAACGCGTTCAAAGCTCCGGACCGCGCTTCGAAGCGTTGCCACTCATTCGTTCAAAGCAGAACCACCTGCTCGTCCACGTTTTCATCAACAACAAACCAGGCTGGCTCTGCGTTGATTCCGGTGCACCCATCAGCGCCATCGCCTTGCATCGCCGCGAGCATTTTCGTCTGACGGAAATTGGTGTTGGCTCCCAGCTGCCGACCCGTCTCCGCATCAATGGCGCTTTCGATAGTGTTGCCATTGCCAAAAGCCTGCAGCTTGGCGGGTTGAACTTGGTCGACGAGCCGGTGGTGGTTGTCGATCTGGGCAGCTCCAGTCGCGCGGCCCGGTTGCTACACGAACCCGAGATCGATGGAATCATTGGTGCCGACATTCTTTTTCCCACCAAAGCCGTGCTCGATTGCGAGAGGCAACTCCTCATCTTGAAGCTGGATCCGGAGATGGCGGGCAACACTCCGGGCATAAGCTTTCGCGGTTATCATCGATTGCCCATGCACGTGAGCGAGAGCTTCAACCTTTACGTCGATACCGTCATTAATGGAACGCCGGCCCGGCTTATGGTGGACACCGGCGCCTTTGCCACGCTTTTGCATCGTTCGTTCGTTCGTCAGATGCGCATTCCCATGCGCGAAACCCAGTTTCGTTCTGCGGCCGTAAACTTGAAGCAACGCGGTGTGCAGGTGGCGAAAATAAAGCGCCTTTCGCTCGGCAACATTAACATTGTCGGCGAAGATGTAGGCGTGATCGATCTCGAAGGACTCATTCACAATGGCTTGTTGCAGGCCTCACCGCCGGTGGCCGGTTTGCTTGGTGCCGAGATCTTGCGCCAGCATCACGCCATCATCGATTTCGGAACCAGCACGCTCTACTTGAAAAAGTAGAGACCGAGCGCCGGAAGCCCGCTGTTGCCCGGTTCTTTTCGAGTCGTTTCGTCATAACAAATCCATTCTTTCGATCGGCAACTCTTGATATGCAACCATTTAGTTGCATAATGACTTCCAGTGGACGAAGTCTTTAAAGCCCTCGCGGATTCCAGCCGGCGAAAGCTGCTCGATCAACTTCATTCAAATAACGGCCAAACCCTGGGCGAATTATGCCAGCACCTCGATATGTCCCGCCAGGCGGTGACCAAACATCTGGCCCTACTCGCCGGGGCAAACCTCGTCGTCCCTCTCTGGTGCGGGCGCCGCAAGCTCCATTACCTCAACCCCGCGCCGTTGCACGAGATCACCGAGCGATGGATTGACAAATATCAACGCCGGCTCCTGCTCGCCTTGAGCGAACTGGAGCACGGGCTTGAAAAAGCCCAACGCGAGAAACGATGAAGCCGCCCGAGCCAATTGCCCACCGGAGCTTTGTTTAACTGCCTGGATTTACGGCGCCGCCAGAGTTTTTGCGACTTTCTCGATCGTGTCCCAGGTCCGGGTGGTAGTGTTAACGCCGAACTGCTTCTCGAGGATCTGATTTGGATACAAAGGATTGTCGCGGAGTCTTCGCCAAAGACTTAAGGCCAGCGTTCCCCTTACCCATACAAGACTCACTTCCCAATTCTTCGGGTCCGGCGCGTAAATCGGAAGTTTGGGCAATTTGGCCGGCGCTTCCGACATTACCGTGAGAAAAACGCGGCGATCCCTGTCGGTCTTTTCATTCTTAAGTGGGTTGTCTCGCACTAGATCGACAATCTCCTTTGTCGAACAGATCATCACGTCGCACTTAATTGGCAGCTTTCGAAGAATTGCGGCGCGGAGCGCTTTCTCGTTCACGTTTTCACGGACGACGAACGTTCCAACGGCGCCAATGTTGATTACTCCAAATTTGGCTAGTTCTTTGGCAAGAACGCTCGGCTGAAACCTATTGTGCTTACCGACATTCGCGGCGCGCAGGAACACGACAAATCCCATCTGGAGCCGTCGCCGAATTGATTATTCGACGTCGATCTCGCGCACGCCTTTTTGCGCGCGGATCATTTCGACGTGATTACGAACCTTATCGCCGAGACCGGCACTTGTTGGAACGGCGTTAATGAAAACAGACGGCGATGACGCGTCGGAGGTATTTAGCTGCACGTTCTCGATCCCAACCAGCCGATAAAGAAACGGCTGCTGCGTTTCCAAATCTTTTACGCGGTAGAGCTCGAGCGTTTCGGTCACCCGGCTGAAAACGCCTTCCGACGTTTTGAGTCGCTCATTCGTTAATTCGTAAACTTTATTTTTCGTTTGGAGATAACGCGCCAGCGCCATAAAGATCGGCACGGCCAGGACAAGCAAAATGAACGGACTCAAATTTTTGACTTCTGGCGAGCCGTTGCGCGACACCACCGCGAAGATAAGAACCACGAGGCCCGCAAATAGGATGCAGACCAGATACAGGCCAAAATTTTTCCATTGTGAGGAGCTGCCGTGCCAAACGGTTTCTTCCGCCATGCCGAATTGTTAGCGCGATGCCTTCCATCACACAAGCATTCGTCCTCGGCGCCGGGCTTGGCACGCGACTGCGGCCGCTCACTGACGACCTGCCGAAACCGCTCATCCCGATTTTTCAAAAGCCCCTTATCACCTTTGCGCTCGATCATTTAATCGATCTCGGCGTGAAGTCTTTCATAATTAACACGCACCATCGTGCGGCGGCGTTTCAAGAATTGTTTGCGGAAGAAAGCTATGGCGGCCATCCGGTTCGACTGGTTCACGAGCCCGAAATCCTTGGGACGGGCGGCGGGATCAAGAACGTCGAGCCGTTGCTGCACGAAGAGTTTTTCATTACTTATAGCGGAGACATTCTGACGGACATCGATCTGAAACCGTTGCTCGACGAACATCTTCGCGCCGGGAACGATGCCACGCTCGCGTTGCGCGAGACGCACCTCGGCAAGGACGTGGTGCTGGACGGCAATCGCGTCGTGGATATGACAAATCGATATGGCCGCGAGGGGCGTTATGATTTCGCCGGCATTTGCGTCTGGACCCGGGCGATTTTCGCGCGGATCCCGCCCGCCCAGAATCTTTCCTACATTCCCATTCTGGCGGAGTGGATCGGACAAGGCGGCAAGATTGGCGGTGTCGTCCTCCAAGATGGCCTGTGGTTCAACATCGGCTCGCGGACCGAATATCTCGAAGTCCACCGCACAATTTTAAAAAAAGAGTGGGAGCCTCGTTACGTGAAAACGGCGGGCTGGTCGGCGCCCATCGCCGCCAGTGCAGATGTCGATCCAACAGCGCAGCTGAGCGGCTGCTCAGTTGTGGGCGCGGATTGCGAAGTGGGAGCCGGAGCGATTCTCGACGACACAATCGTGTGGCCCGGTGTACAAATCGCTTCCCAAAGCGAACTCACGGGTTGTATTGTCCGCTCCCATCAAAAAGTTGCCGGCACTTATCGTAACATCGACATCTAGTCCCATGAGGACCGATTTACTCGTCCATCAAACGCGGATGCATTTCCCGCGTTTCGACGCCGACGAAATCAACATCACGCCCATCGAGAAAGGCGGGTCCGACAGGAAATTTTATCGCGTTCGCTGTTCGGCCGACCAAACAATCATTCTGGTTAAGTACAATCTCGAGCGCGAAGAGAACCGGCATTACGTGCAGATCGCAGAGTTTCTCGCCGGGCACGACATTCGCGCTCCGAAGATATATTTCCATGATCCCGCGGAAGGATTGATCTGGATCGAAGATTTGGGTGAACGCGATCTGTTTGGTTATCGTGAGGAAAGCTGGCTCGTGCGCCGCGCCTTTTACGAATCGGCGCTCGATGAAGTAGCGAAACTTCATCGGCTTCCGGAAGAGGTTTGCGCAGGCGTGAAAGATAGTTTGCCGGCGGAATTCAACGCCGCCCTCTATCAATGGGAGCAGAATTACTTTTTTGAAAATTGCCTCGGCCGTTATTTCATGATCGACAACGTAAAGCTCGCTGCGCTCGCCACGCTGCCGGCCTTGCGCGAAATTGCCGAGCGCCTAGATCGTTTACCGAGAAATCTCGTGCATCGCGATTTTCAATCGCAAAACATTATCATCCGCAACGGCCAGGCGTATCTAATCGATTTTCAGGGAATGCGTCCGGGTTTGGCCGAATACGATCTTGCTTCGTTACTTTACGATCCGTATGTCGATCTTAGCGAAGCCGAACGCAGCGAATTGATCGAATATTATTGCGGCGGCCAGCCGCCGAATCATTTCGCGGAGACGCTACGTCTTTGCGCGATGCAACGTTTGATGCAGGCGCTGGGCGCGTACGGGTTTCTCGGCCTGGTCAAAGAAAACACAAGTTTCCTGCAGCACATTCCGAAAGCGCTCAGTTCGTTGCGCGGGGTTGTCGCCAGGATCGACAATCTCCAACCACTAGAATCTTTTCTCGCGCAACTCCGTTAATTTTTCTGCGTCGCGATTCGAATGCGGTGCCCGACGATCCGTCGAACTCAACGAACAAAGGAGTTCGATATGAAAAAATTGGTTTTACTTATTGCGTTGGGTTTGGGTCTGGGTTCGAGCGCACCGGCTTTCGCTTACGACTACGGACATAACAACAATCGTTTCGGTTATGTTTCCCGACAGGACCGGATCGATTATCGAATCAGTCAGGTAGATCGGCAGCTGGACCGCGTCCGGTTTGAATTGCGGCGCAGCGGTGCCAATTGGCAACTGAAGCGAGAAGTTTCATCGCTCTCGCGCCAATTGGATCGCGTGAAATGGAAATACCGCAACGGCACCGGCGATCGTGATCGCCTGGTTCGCGACCTCGAAAACATTCGCCGTGACTTGGATCGTGTCCAGGACCGGTTGAACGGGCGCGGCGATCATCGCGGCCCTTGGAATCGATAACGACTAAGAGCACATCAAGAGAAATTGGAGCAGCCCCGAAGAAGTTCGGGGCTGCTTCGTTTAATGGGATGGGTCAACTCAGGAAGGGATTGGTGTGACGCTCGGTGCCGATCTCGGTGGGCGGCCCGTGACCTGGGAGCACGGTGACGTTGTCACCAAGCGGGAATAGTTTCTTCTTGATCCCTTCGAACAAGAGATCGCCATCGCCACCGGGCAAATCCCATCGCCCAACGCCGCCGGCAAAGAGAACGTCGCCGCCAATGAGCAATTCGTCTTTGCGCGAAAAGAAACAAAGACTTCCCGGGCAATGACCTGGCACTTCGAGTACTTGCATTTCGAGCCCAAGAAAATTTCTCGCTGGCGTTTCTTCGATTAGTAAATCCGGGGTCACTGGTTCGATTTCCAATTGAAATCCGACTCTGCGAAAAAACTCCGGATCAGAGATCATCGGGACCGTGTCGGGATGACAGCCGATCTGGCAGTTGAACCGGCGTTTTATCTTAGCGACGTCGGGGATGTGATCGAAGTGTCCATGCGTAAGAAGCAATAGTTTAAGATCGACATTGCGCGACTCGAGCCAGGCGCAGGCGCCATCCGGCGCGTCGAAGAGAATGAAACCTTCCGGCGCAGAAATCAGGTAGCAATTGGTCTCGTAAATGCCGCCACAGAAAGTTTCGTAAGTCATGCGGTCTGCAATCTAACTCCCATTGTTTTCGTCTGTCATCCCGAACGAAGAGAGGGACCTCACTTATCATGCCTGTGTCACTCAATTTTGGAGTGTGATCAAAGATCTTTTGAGAGGTCCTTCGCTTCGCTCAGGATGACAGACGGGTAGCCATGGGTCATGAAAACGCGATCGGCCTTCGCCATGACTGGATTACAGCTGCAGCAACGGCAGGGCTACAGCAATACCGAGATCGCTGCAGTCAGCGGCGACTACAGGTTAAAGGCATATTCGCGGAACGGAAGCTGCATTAAAAACCGCATTCCTCGTATTTTTTGAATGTTCTGCGGCGGCGGGTGTCTCACTTGCTACATGTCATCTTCCACCCGCGTTCCTTGCGTTTAAGCGCGATGTCTGCGACACTGGGAAACCTTTTTTCTCTCGAATGAAACCCCGCTTGCGGTCTTCCTTACTTTTCATCGCTGCTCTTGCGCTGGCTATTCCAGCGCAACCTCTTCTGGCCAAGTCCGATGCCGAACAATTGGCAATTTCGGTCGGCCGGCTTTTGGAGGAAGGCCACTATCGGCATCAACCGCTCAACGACGAGATGTCGCGCAAATTTCTGCGCACTTATCTGGAGTTGCTCGATTTCAGCCATCTCTTCTTCACACAACAAGATATCGACGCGATGAATGCGAAATACGGCACGTCGATCGATGATGACGTTCTGCTCGGGAACCTGAAGCCGGCTTACGAGATTTTCGATTTGTATCAAAAGCGCGTGGATGAGCGCGTGGCGAAAGTTAAGGAGCTTCTCAAACAGCCGCCGGTCGATTTCAAAAGCGACGCGGCCATAGAGATCAGCCGGCAGAAGGCTCCGTGGCCAAAAGATGAGGCGGAGGCGGACCAACTCTGGCAGGGACGCATCGCCAATGAATTATTGCAGGAGCATTTGAGCGAACACCCGATTGAACCCGGACCGCAACTGGTGGCGCGCCGTTACGATCGTCTCGCGCGCAATGTGCATGAGCAAGACAAGGAAGAGCAGGTAAAGCTTTTCCTCGACGCCCTCGCGCAGACTTACGATCCGCATTCAGAATATCTGAGCAAAGCTGATCTGAAGAACTTCAGCATCAACATGGGTCTCTCGCTGGTGGGCATCGGGGCGATGCTGCGCAGTGAAGATGGCTATGCAAAAATCGAGAGCCTCGTTACCGGTGGTCCGGCGCAATCCGACGGGCGATTAAAAGTTGGTGATAGAATCACGGCCGTCGCCCAAGGGCCGGCAGACTATGTCGATGTTCGTGACATGCGCCTGGACAAAGTGGTGGAGATGATCCGCGGCAAGAAGGGGACACACGTGCGTCTCCTCGCGATTCCAGCGGACGCGACTGATCCGTCGAAGCGAAAGAGCGTCGAGCTGGTGCGCGATGAAATTAAGCTCAAGGACCAGGAAGCGCGCGCGGACATTATTATCAAGAAGGACGGCGACGGGAATCAGGTGAAGCTCGGCTGGCTCACGCTCCCTTCGTTTTACGCGGACATGGATCGGCATTCGAAAAGTACCACGCGTGATGTGCAGGCGCTGCTGAAACGGCTGAAGAAGGAAAACATTGCAGGTTTGGTTGTCGATCTTCGCCGCAATGGCGGAGGCTCGCTCGAGGAGGCGATTTCGCTAACGGGACTCTTTTTGAAATCAGGGCCGATCGTGCAAACGAAAAGCGCGAATGGAGCCATTAATATCTCGTCCGATCCGGATCCGGGCGTGGCGTATTCCGGTCCGATGATTGTGCTGACCAGCCGGCAGAGTGCGTCGGCCAGTGAGATTTTTGCCGCCGCCCTGCAAGATTACGGTCGCGCGGTCATCGTGGGCGATAAGAACACGTTCGGCAAAGGCACCGTGCAAACGATTCTCGACATCGGCCGCTATACTTCGCTTTTGGGAAGCCGTTCGCAGGAAGATGGTGCGTTGAAATTGACGATTCAGAAGTTTTATCGCGTAGCCGGTGGCTCGACCCAGCTTCACGGAGTGGCTTCGGATATCGTTCTACCCACCTTGACTGACCTGCCCGAGTTTGGCGAAAGCGCGTTGAAGAATTGTTTGCCCTACGACGAAGTGCCAAAAGCGAGGTTCACAAAGTGGTCGGACACGCGCGGGCTTTTCATCGACGAACTAACGCGACGCTCCGGGGCGCGCGTGCAAAGCAATCCTGAGTTCCACTACGTGATGGAGGACATGGAGCGGCTTCGTCACAGGCTGGACGAGAACCACATTTCCCTGAATGAAGATGTGCGCCGCAAGGAGTTGCAAGACGACAAGCTCCGCAAAGAAATGCGCACGAAGGATCGGCTGGCGCGACACGACGAAGAACCTCGTGTTTACCGGCTCACGCTGGACTCGGTCGATAAACCGAATCTCCAGTTGATCATGTTCCCGGGGAAATTAGCCGCGGCAAAAACCAAAGGCGTTTCGCCAAAAGCGGCCCCTGAAGCAGCGACGGATGCAGACGATGATGTGACCAGCGGCGGCACCGACGACAATGGCAAGGACCCGGTAATCGATCCGGAACGGGATGAGACCCTGAATATTTTAGGCGACCTTGTCGATCTTAACCACGGGCCGAAAACGGCGAGCGTAAACACGGACGGTTCTCACGATAACAGGTAACGTTCCGCGTTATCTTTTCTTACCGCCACCACGGATCTCCAAAGCGGGGGTCGAAGCGTGGATCAAATCTTGGGTCCGAACGCGGATCCATGGAACGGCCTTGCCAAATCCGATCGCGTCCCGGTTGAGGGCCGTAACGATAGTATTCATTTGTCCGCGGGGTCCGGCCAAATACCTGTAACGGAGTGCCGACCTCGACGGCATTGAAAAATGCTATCGCCATTTCCTCCGGCATGCGCACGCATCCATGCGATGCGGGATATCCCGGTAAATAGCCGGCGTGCATGCCGTCCGCGCCATGAAAACGCATAAAGTAATGCATCGGCGCTGGGATGAATTTTCCGCCGCGCGGCACGCGCATGTCGGCATCGGCATCGCTGACCACGGTTCGGCCGGACGCATCGACGATCTTTCCATAGATGCTCGAGGAATGATTGCGCTCTTTCTCAATCACCTTGAACGAGCCGGTTTCCGTGAGATGCCCGTAGCGCCCGCTCGAGATCGACGATTCAAGAACGACGCGCCGCCCGCGAATTAGATAAGCCCTTTGTTGTTGCAGATCGATCTCAACGCGAAACGGATTGCCGTCTTGTCCGATAAGCGGAGGGATCGCGAGAAAAAAGACGAGAAATGCGGAGCCGACCCTTGAAACCTTAGGCACATCTACTTTAACCCGCGGAACGCGGAAAAGTCTCGATTAGTGGTGTGGGCATCCCGCCCATGCTCTGTGTGCGTCGGCAAGATGCCGAGGCCACAACTACACGGCAATCGGCGCCTTGATTGATGGGTGCGGATTATAATCGACCAGCTCGAAATCTTCGAACTCGAATTCGTGAATGTTTTTGACCGCGGGATTCAATTTCATGCGCGGCAAGGATCGACAATCGCGAGTCAATTGTTCGCGCGCCTGTGCGAGATGGTTTTGGTAAAGATGCAGATCACCAAAGGTGTGAACGAAATCGCCTGGGCGAAGATCGACAACCTGCGCCACCATCAAAGTCAGCAGCGCATACGACGCGATGTTGAACGGCACACCGAGAAAAAGATCGGCACTGCGTTGATACAATTGACAGCTTAACTCGCCGTCCTGGACGTAAAACTGGAAAAGCACATGACAGGGCGGCAGGGCCACCTTGTCGATCTCGGCCGCGTTCCATGCGTTCACAATCAAACGCCGACTTTGCGGATTTTCTTTGATTTCGGAGATGATTTTTTCGATTTGATCGACGCGGACGCCGTTTTCGCCGCGCCAATCGCGCCATTGCGCACCATAAACTCGCCCAAGATTTCCATTCTCGTCGGCCCACTCGTCCCAAATTGTGACGCCATGTTCATTGAGATAGCGAATGTTTGTGTCACCGCGCAAGAACCAGAGCAGTTCGTAGATGATCGATTTAAGATGGAGTTTCTTCGTGGTAAGCAGCGGAAAGCTTTCGCGCAGATCGAACCGCGCCTGCGCTCCGAAGATCGACAATGTGCCTGTGCCCGTGCGATCGGCGCGGGGTTTCCCCTCTTCCAAGACGAGCCGCAAGAGATCGTGATATTGCCGCACCCAAAACGGTTAACTGCGTCCGCTAACTTTTGCGAAAGAAAAAACTGGAGGGATGACCTTCCCGTCGTCCCATTTTCATCGGACGCGACGAAGCGCGTCCATCCAGTTGCCGATCTTAGTTACTGTTCTTTGGGGATTCGAACTGCCTCTGCAAATCCCGCCTACGCTCGTCCAATGTCTGCAAACGCAATTGCCAGCGATGCAATTGAATGGTGAGTTGATTGATGCAGCCGGTGATCTCAGTGCGCTGCGATTCGTTTTCCTTTAGTTGCCTGCGCACTTCGTTAAGACGGCCGTCAGTTTTGTCTTCATCGGGCGCACGCTGGGCGAGAATCTTGGGAACATTGGTTGGCAGACCGCAGCGCTGACATGGAAGGGTCAGCCCCGCAGCGGCAGCGTCCACCACTAGCGCCGACGCGCAATGCGAACACGCGAAAGTAATATCCTTCGTCTCTGAAACCGCTTCCATGTGTAATCTTGCCAAAGCAGGTGATATACCCTCTTTCGCCCAAGGCTACAGCGGGCAGGCCCGCCTTCTGCAAGACTGCAGCCCGCGCGCCGACAGGGCCCATCTTCTCGAGAGGCCTAGGGCGAGGGGGTCTCGTTTCTTGCGGACTGAAGCCATTTTCCGGGTCAACACTTGCGCGACATTGTCACAAGCGGCAAAGCTAACTGAGACAGAGAGTCGCTTATGGAAGATGTCGATCTTACATAAGTACCTCTAAATGAGGGGTTCTTTGGTTTAGAAACGTCGGAATATGGATTGCTAGAGAGCAGTGCGCAGGTCGAAGTCTCGACCAGAGAGGATTTCTTTTATGGCTAAAGTTTTAGGTATCGATTTAGGCACCACCAATTCATGCATGGCAACGATGGAGGGCGGCGATCCGGTGGTTTTGGAAAATAG
>JBEEGY010000104.1:0-2989 GCA_041167145.1 Verrucomicrobiota bacterium | reverse complement strand
GCCGATGATTCCACCTGGAGCATCGCGTAGCGCCGTGACCGACACGATGGCCGGAAAGCGGCTGCCGTCCTTGCGGATATAGGTCAATTCGTAGATGTCCTCGATGCCGCGGGAGGCCTTGAAGACCAGGGCTTCGAACCCCGGCGTAATCTTGTTCAGCACTTCGATGGCTGCATAACCGAGCATGCGTTCGGCGCCCACGTTGAATAATTGAATCACGCCTTTTTCGTCCGTGGCGATGCTCGAGAAGTTGGCGCTGTTGAAAATGGCGTTCTGCAAGGCCCCTGCTTTCAGCAATGCCTCTTCCGCCCGCTTCCGCGCGGTATTATCGGTGCCAATCAACAAATAGCCGATGATTCCGCCCTGGCCGTCGCGTAGCGCGGTTACCGACACGACCGCTGGAAATCGGCTGCCGTCCTTGCGGATGTAGGTTAATTCGTAAACATCCTCGATCCCTCGCGAAGCCTTGAAAACCAAGGCCTCGAACCCCGGTGCAATCGTGGTTTCCAACTCCTGGCTCAACGCTTTGGCCCGCGCGATCACTTCCAGCGGATCAGAAATGTCGGCCGGTGTGATCTTGTTCATCACTTCGACGGCCGCGTAGCCCAGCATGCGCTCGGCGCCGACGTTGAAGATCTGAATGACGCCCTTCGCGTCCGTGGCGATACTCGAGAAGTTGGCGCTGTTGAAGATCGCGCTCTGCAAGGACCCCGCCTCGAGCAGCGCCTCTTCCGCCTGCTTGCGCGCGGTGTTGTCGGTGCCGATCAGCAGGTAGCCGATGATGGCGTCCTGCGCGTCGCGCAACGCCGTGACCGAAACTACAGCCGGGAAGCGGCTGCCATCTTTGCGGAAGTAAGTAAGCTCGTAGATATCTTCGATGCCGCGCGAGGCCTTGAACACCAACGCCTCAAACCCTGGAGTAATCGGCGTTTCCAGCTCGACGCTGAGCGCCGTGGCTCGCGCTATTACTTCCTGCGGATCGGAAATATCAGCCGGTGTGATCTTGTTCACCACTTCGGCGGCCGTGTAGCCCAGCATCCGCTCCGCGCCGACATTGAAGATCTGAATGACGCCCTTCGCGTCAGTCGCAATGCTCGAGAAGTTGGCGCTGTTGAAAATGGCACTCTGCAAAGCGCCCGCTTTGAGCAGCGCTTCTTCCGCGTGCTTGCGGTCGGTGACGTCGCGGGCGGCTCCATAGATTAGCCCATCCTCGACGACCGGCGTGGCGCTCCATAAAAAGTCTCGGTACGAGCCGTCTTTGCAACGGTAGCGGTTCTCAAAAGTGATCAGCGCATTTCCACCGGCGAGCTTCTCAGCCTCGACCAGCGTGGCTTGCCGATCGTCGGGGTGGACGAATTCGATGAATGGCTTGGCGAGAAGCTCGGCATCCGTATAGCCGAGCGTGGCCTGCCAAGCAGGATTCAGATCCTTGTAGTAGCCGTCAAAGCCGAGGATACAGAGCATGTCTCGTGAGAGCGCGAAGAACCGGTTGCGCTCGTCCTCTGCCTGCCTGCGCGCACTGTTATGGGTGCCGCTCAATTCGTTGTGCGTTCTCGCCAGCGCGGCTTCCGAATGCTTCCGCTCGGTGATGTCCTCTCCGATGCTGGCGGTGCCGATCACATCGCCGGCGACCGAGCGCAGCAGCGAGTTGTTCCAACGGATGAGCCGCCGCTCTCCAGATCGGGTGACGATTTCGTTTTCGTAATGCCAGGCAACCGGCTCGTCTGCGAGCAAGGACGCGTAGACACCTCGCAACTCATCAACCACCTCTAACGGCAGGAACAGTTCAAACCAGTCGCGGCCAATCACCTCGTCGCGCTGCCAGCCAGTCATCAGCAGCAGGTAATCATTGCAATAGGTGATGCGCCCTTTTCGATCGAGCATCATCGAAACCAGCGCAAGGTTGCCCAGCATCTCGCGGAATCGCCGCTCGCTCTCCCGCAATTCCGCTACGGCTTGCTGGCCCAGAGACTCTGGAAGGTTGATGAGAATTTCAGTACTGAGCAGGTCAGGCATCTTCTTTTACTCCAACTGAACCGAGATGAGTTGTCGGGATAAACTGAACCAGGTCGGGGTAAAATGGTCAGGCGTATCGCCACATACATGCGGGGGCTACAAAACCTTCTCCTCGCCAACTTTTCTCAAAGCGGAAGGATTCCAAGTGCCAGGGGAGAAGTGACATGCCGCGGGGCGAATCACCCGCTCCACTTCGCAACCCTCGTGCCCGTCGAGAAGAATCCCTGATCGAATTCATTTCGCTCGAGCCTGAAAGAGATATGTTTGACTGGCGACAGAAGGGGCGAGGCGCCAGGTTGCCTTTTCCTCAGAAGACGCAATTGGGCTACGAGTCTGCCCGACCAGGTATCGTAAAGGAAACGAAGATCAGGTAAAGCCGCGACGTTAGCGAGGCGGCTTGATTAGCAGAACAGCAAGCGGGAAATAGTTTCTTCGTTGGAGCCCGACTTGGACAGACGCCTTCAACCATACGCATTCCGAAAGAAATCGCACTTCTCCATGGTTGGTGCTTATGGTGAAGTTGGTAATCATGCAAGGTGTCATCCGATCGAATTGGAGAAATAAAGAGAGACGCCGTGCTCGCCCCCGAAACGGCGTCTCTCTCCTTACGCGGGTACCGTTCCGACGGGCTACCGCGATCTTGTTCCCTGAAGAGCTGACTTTCAGCGAAACGATAATTCGCTAATCGTGCACTGTTGGGTTGAGCGAGGTCTCGAAAGGTACTACCAATTGAGTAAGGTCCCGTGCCATCGCTCTACCAGTCCATCGCCCGTAACTGCTCTGGGGCCGCTTGAAACTTTCCGAGTTTGGGGTCACCGAAGGAACACTACAGTACGGCTGATGTGGTTGGGGCAAACCAGTTTCGTTCTTTTCCACCCTATGCTCTTGCCGCAACTTCTGCAATTGGGTAAATCCTTAACCTCAGTCTAGGGGGAACCCTTAGAGATCGTCACTAGCAAGAACGCGGGCTTAA
>JBEEGY010000103.1:0-3649 GCA_041167145.1 Verrucomicrobiota bacterium | reverse complement strand
CGCGCCTCGCCCTCTTCCATGAACGAGAGAAATGGCTGGCCGTGGCCGATCTGCATTTCGGTTATGAATTGAGCCAACGCGCCGCGGGTAATCTTTTTCCGTTCTGGGGAATGGAGTCGAGCAGCGCGCGTTTGTTCTCGCTCCTCGAAGATTATCGGCCGGAGCGATTGATCATTCTGGGGGATCTGGTGCACGACCGCGCCGCCGCACGCGAAGCAGAACGACTGGTTCAGAGCGCGCGAGATTTTTGCGAGGTAATCGTCATCGCGGGTAATCACGACCGCCAGGTCGCCGCGACAATTGAGTTCGTCGATTCGTGGGAAACGAAACGTTTTCACTTTCATCATGGGCATTGCGCGATCAAAAAATCAAAACGCATCCAAATTATCGGACATCATCATCCGGCGGGAACGCTGCGCGATGGAGCGGGTCTGCATCTAAAGCTCCCCGCTTTCATTCAACAATCGAACTGCTGGATCATGCCCGCGTTCTCGCCCTGGTCGAGCGGGACGCCCTGGAGTGACGATGGCGAAAGCAAAATCTGGCTCTGTTCGCCGCAGCGAATCCTTCGTTCTGATTATAGCCCAGCGTTTTAACGCTGGGTTGATGTCATCAGCAAGGAGAAAGTCCCAGCTGGGACGATAGAAACATTCTATCGTCCCTCGCGGGACTATTTTTCCTGGAACAATTTTCCCCAGCGCTAAAGCGCTGGGGTATTCTCAAACTACCCCTTTTCCGCTAACCAGTTCGCTCGTGCAATGCGGGCAGCGCGTCGCTTTCACCGGAATTGACATCGTGCAGGCCGGGCAATCTTTCACCACCGGCGCGACGTTCGGTTTCGGTCGTTTCATTTTGTTGAGGGCGCGCACGACCAAAAAAATGCAAAAGGCTACGATCAGGAAATTGATCAACAGGGTGATGAAGTTTCCGTAATTCCATGTGACCGCGCCGGCTTTGAGCGCGTCGGCCGGCGTGTTAAACGCGATGCTGCCGTCCTTCGCGGCTTTGAGCACCAGGAACTTGTTTGAGAAATCGAGGCCACCGGTAAGCAAGCCAATGGGAGGCATCAGGATGTCCTTAACCAGTGAAGTTACGATCGAGCCAAATGCCGCGCCGACAATGACACCGACGGCGAGATCAATCGCGCTGCCTTTAACGGCAAATTCTTTAAATTCTTTCCACATGGCGTCGTTGCCTAATCAATTGGCGACAATGTTGACAAGTTTTTTTGGCACGACCACAACTTTTCGGATGGTTTTGCCGGCGACCAGTTGCTGGATCTTCGGATTGGCCAGCGCCGCCGCCTTCATCTCCTCCTCCGTTGCCAAGATCGACAATCGTATTCGGTCGCGCACCTTGCCATTCACCTGCACGACAACCTCGAGTTCATCTTCCACGAGCAGGGTCTCATCGTAACCCGGCCACTTTTCTTCCGTGATATCGCCACTCCTATCTTTGAACTTCGTGTTCAGCTTCTCCCACAACTCGGAGCTGAGATGCGGCGCGAACGGATTGAGCAAAACGAGAAATGTTCGCATGGCCGATAAAGGAATTATCTCGGCCGTCGTGAATGCATTAACAAAAATCATCATCTGGGCGATAGCGGTATTGAAGGACAGCGTCTCGATGTCCTCCGTGACTTTCTTGATCGTCGCGTGTGTCACTTTTAACTGCGCTTTGCTAGGATCGACATCTGCAATCGCGGATGACAAATCCCAGTCGCCCGCTTGGTTCTCATTCATCATTAACCGCCAGACGCGCGCCAGGAATCGGGCCACGCCTTCCACGCCCCGCATGCTCCACGGTTTCATTTGCTCAAGCGGCCCCATAAACATCTCGTAACAGCGAAACGCGTCCGCGCCGTAATTGTCGATCACATCGTCGGGACTGATCACATTCCCGCGCGACTTCGACATCTTCTGACTGTCTTCGCCGAGAATGATCCCTTGGTTAACGAGACGTTGAAACGGCTCCGACTTCGACAAATAACCGAGATCGAACAGGACCTTGTGCCAAAAGCGCGCATAAAGCAGATGCAACACGGCGTGCTCGGTGCCGCCGACATAAAGATCGACCCCGCCGGGCTTCGGCCCGCCCATCCAGTAACGTTCCGCTTCTTCCCCGACGAAGCGCTGATCGTTCTGGGGATCGCAAAATCTCAGGTAGTACCAACACGAGCCCGCCCATTGTGGCATGACGTTGGTTTCGCGGGTCGCCTTGTCAGAATAACGGACCCAATCTTTCGCCTTGGCCAGCGGCGGTTCGCCGGTGCCGGTCGGCTTGTAATCGTCGAGCGGCGGTGGGACGACTGGCAATTCGTTTTCGTCGAGTGCACGATGTTGTCGATCCTGCCAGACGATCGGGAATGGCTCGCCCCAATAGCGCTGACGCGAGAAAAGCCAGTCGCGCAATTTGTAGCGAACATCGGCTCGGCCGTGGCCACGTTCGGCCAGCCACGCGATGATTTTCTTCTTCGCTTCCGGCGTGGGCAATCCATCGATGATCGGTGAATTAATCGCCACGCCGTCCTCGAGAAAACCGATCGATTCTTCCGGAGTTTTTCCCGGCGCCTGGACGACCGGCAAGATCGACAGGTCGAATTTGCGCGCAAATTCCAGATCGCGCTCGTCGTGTCCCGGCACGCCCATGATCGCGCCGGTGCCATAACCCATCAGCACATAGTCCGCGATCCAGATCGGAATCTTTTCGTTGTTTGCCGGATTGATCGCGTACGCGCCGGTGAACACGCCGCTCTTTTCTTTGGCTAAGTCGGTGCGCTCCAGATCGGATTTCGAGGCGACCTTTTCCCGATACTTCGCCACATCCGATTGTCGATCTTGCGCGGCCAGTTGATCGACGAGGGGATGTTCCGGCGCGAGCACCATGTAGTTCGCGCCATAAAGCGTGTCCGGCCGGGTGGTAAAAATGCGAATCCAGGACCGCAAGGCGGATGGGGAGGGCGAAGCTCCTGCTGAGCCGGCGTTCAGCTCGGCAGGAGCCTCGCCCTCCCTCGCGATTTCGAAATCAATCTCCGCGCCTTCACTGCGTGCAATCCAATTTCGTTGCAGCAATTTGATCGACTCCGGCCAGTCGAGCCCGTCGAGTTCGTCTATCAATCGATCGGCGTACGCGGTGATGCGCAGCATCCATTGGCGCATCGGGCGGCGCACAACGGGAAAACTGCCGATCTCACTTTTTCCATCAACTACTTCTTCGTTGGCCAAAACCGTGCCGAGATCAGCGCACCACCAGACCGGAACATCAGCGACGTAGGCAAGCCGTACACTATCGGGATCATCTCCGCGGTAGGTCGAGATCGGCTCGGCTTTGTTCGTCTTCGGATTGAACCACGAATTGTAAATCTTGAGAAAAATCCACTGCGTCCATTTGAAGTAGCGCGGATCGGTGGTGTTGACCTCGCGCTGCCAATCGTAGGAAAAGCCTATGCGCTTCAGCTGGGATTTGAATTTGGCGATGTTTTCGCGCGTGGTCAGCGCGGGATGCTGGCCGGTTTTAATTGCGTATTGCTCGGCGGGCAATCCGAACGCGTCCCACCCCATGGGATGAAGAACGTGGAACCCGCGCAGTCGTTTGTAGCGCGCCACGATATCGGTGGCGGTGTAACCTTCGGGATGACCGACGTGCAAGC
>JBEEGY010000102.1:0-6864 GCA_041167145.1 Verrucomicrobiota bacterium | reverse complement strand
TTTCCAAGTGACCTGCGCCGCCACGTGCGGATCGTTCACGTGGTTGGATAAAACCGGCAACCTCCCGGACATCCCTGCTGATTCAGTCATTGTAAATCCCAGATTTCCGCAGCAAGTATTCGCGGGCCCCGATTGGGGTGTTTATTACACGAACGACATTACGGTTGCATCGCCGGTATGGTACCGATTCGAAAACGGTTTGCCGCACGCCATGGTCTGGGACATGCAAATCGATCGCGGTTCAACCACGCTTTCAGTCTGGACACGCAGCCGCGGCGCCTATGTTTGGCCGTTGCCATCAACGCCGTTCCCAAGCTTAAAGATTACTTCCATCACCCATCCGGCAGCCAACACCATCCATTTAGACTGCCTCGGAGCGCCCGACGTCCTCAATCGCATCGAATGGTCGCCCGACCTGAGCGACGGAAGTTGGAATACTCTCACGTCGGTCATGGCCGATGCGAACGGCGTGTTTACTTACGACGATACAAATGCCGGAACGAAAAAGTTTTACCGGCTCGCTTATCCCTGATTTCGACTCTGGTTCCGCCTCGGCCGGAGCAACCTGGATGTTTAGAAATGGAAAAGTGCGCCGGCGCGAATCGATACGGCCAAGGCGATGGATCGGCGCGTTTTGGTTGAAGCGATGAAGAACAGCGACGCAAAAGTTCCATCTCCGTGGACGAGGGCGATTGACGCGACGCGAGATTTCGAGCCAGGGATTTGGCCACAGACTCTCAAGGTTTCCGGCGTGGGATCGACGACCTACGCTCGCCGAACGCAACGCTTCTTTCAGGCCGCGAACAATTTGACGTCTATGGGAGCGCTGGTCTTTTTGCTCGTTCTTTTTTTTACGGAAAGATCGAACGCAACGACCAAAGGTCTAAGCCAAATCGTGACGCCCGATTTGCAAAAGCCCGGCGATTTTTCGCTCAGTTTTCAGGCGCAAGCCGAACAAATCGCCAACCCTTATGAAATTCAGGCCGAACTCGGATTGACGAAGTGGGCGGAGATCGCCGTGTTCAAAGGTTTCGAGCCGAACGATCTCATCTTCGCAACGGAACTGGGGTTGATTCAGAAAGAACCTTATCTTCTGTCCATCGGTTTCGTGAACTGGTCGCCGCACAGTCATGTCGATCCGCAGCCGTTCATCGAAGCTGGATACTGTACCGAGCATCATAAGTTTTTCGGCGGCGTGATTCATGCCGGTTATCGCAACGAAGCCATCCTTGGTTACGCTTACGATTTCAATAAGACCTGGCGCGCGCAGATCGATTTCCAGAGCGGCTCGGGAAATTCATCGACCATCGGGTTTACATGCAACGTGACACGCGATTTTCAATTTAATCCGGCGATTTACGTGACGAACGACCGTCCGCATGAAGTCCTCGGTTACATTGTCTTCACGTACACATTTCATTTGTGGGGCGAAAAGAAAACCGCGAACGCAGCGTTGGCCAAGTGAGCGCAAAGAAGGCGCCGAAGCGAGGGCTTGTGAGGCGATTCTTTTCCGTGCTCGGGCCCGGGTTAATTACGGGCGCAGCGGATGACGATCCCTCCGGTGTTGCGACCTATACGATCGCCGGCGCGCAACTGGGAACATCGCTGCTTTGGACCGCGTTTATCACGTGGCCGTTGATGGGTTGCGTGCAATTCATGTGCGCTCGTATTGGAATGGTGACCGGACAAGGACTCGGAGGCGCGTTGCGGCAAAAGTGCCCGCGTTGGGTTCTCGTGCTCGCCGCGTGCGCGCTCTTTGCCGCTAACTCGATTAACGTCGGCGCCGATCTCTCCGGCATGTCCGACGCGGCGGAAATGCTAACTGGATTCAATTCTCACTACTTTGTGCTGATCTTCGGAGTGGGCATCGCCTACTGGACGGTGCGATGCAGCTATTATCAGATCGCCATGATTCTAAAGTGGCTGGCCCTTTGTCTATTCGCCTACGTGATTACAGCGTTCGTCGTGAAGCCGGAGTGGAGCAGCGTTGTGCACGATACATTTGTGCCCACGTGGCCGCGTGGACACGACATGTGGCAAAACCTGGTCGCGATTCTGGGCACGACCATCAGTCCGTATCTGTTCTTCTGGCAATCCTCCCAAGAGGTAGAACAAGAAAAAGCGAAAGGACGCCGCATGTTGGTGCAACGGCAGGGCGCGACTTCCCATGAGATTATCGATCGCAAACTCGATGTCGGCACCGGCACATTTTTTTCCAACCTGGTGATGTATTTTATTATTCTCACGGCCGCTCTTACCCTGCACTCGCACGGAGTGACCAACATCGAGACTTCCAAGCAAGCCGCCGAAGCCCTCAAGCCTCTGGCCGGACCGCTCGCTTATTTTCTCTATACGGCTGGGTTGATTGGCGTCGGCTTGCTCGCCATTCCCACGCTCACCGGTTCGGCGGCTTACGCCTTCGCCGAGACGTTCAAGTGGAAAGAAGGATTGGATAAATCGTTCAAGGGAGCGCGCGCCTTTTACACGGTTCTGATCTTTTCGACGCTTGTTGGAATTGCGATGGACTTCATGGACATCAATCCGGTAAAAGCGCTTTTTTGGACAGCGGTGATCAACGGCGTGCTGGCGCCATTTCTTCTCGTGGGCATCCTTTTTGTCGCGTGCGATCGCAAATTAATGCAGAACCAACCCAGCTCGATGCTTTCCCGCGTGCTCGTTGCGATTACGACATTGGCGATGTTTGGCGCGGCCATTGGCATGTTTGTCTTGTAGTTCCAAGGTTGACTGCCACAGAGCTAAGCGTTTAGCTGCCCGGATGCTTTGGACGATTGGCCGCGCAGCAACGATCGTCGCACTTTGTCTTGCCATTGGACTTCACTGGCTCGCGCTCCAATCAATCGCATGGACAACGATGATCTGCGAGTACTCGAAAAATGCATCGCTCGTGGAAGCGGTGTCGAAGACGTTCGATGGAAATCATCCGTGCTCGCTTTGTCATGCCGTAAACAGCGGAAAGAATTCGGAGAAAAAAAGAGAATTCCAAACAAAGACACTCAACATCGACATGATTTGTGCCTTTCCTGCAAACCAATTGCCCAAACCTTTTGTGCCATTTGATTACGTAACCGATTGTCTCCGCCTTTCCGAAATCAGAACTGCTCCTCTGGTGCCTCCGCCGCGCTGGTTAGTCGCCTAATTCCAGCGACCTCGGCTACGGCGTGCATCTGCACGAATCGCAGCCTCGCGACATAACCCGGGAATGCCTGCGTCATCGCAGCGCGTTCTTACATTCGGAGGATTTAGAATGAAACAGTTACGTTTTCTTTTGTTACCAATGCTTGTTCTTTGCAGTGCGTTGAGCGGGCGCGCTTGCGATCTGTGCGGTTGTTACACGCCGCAACTCGAAACGATGTCGGACATGAGTGCGTCGGCATCGAAATTCTACGCCGCCGTCGGGGAGCAGTTCACGCATTTCGGAACATTGCAGATGGATGGGGACAAGATCGACAATCCAACCGGACAGTACTTGAACAGCTCGATCACGCAGCTCGTCGCCGGCTACAACATTAACGACCGGTTCGCGATCCAAATCAATCTGCCGATTATTTATCGCGAATTCAAAAGACCGGAAGGTTTCGCGATCGATCGCGGCACCGAATCGGGGATCGGCGACATGGCGCTTCTCCTGAAGACCGTCGCGTTCAGATATTCTTCGGGCGAGCGCCGCACGTTCGAAGTCGGCGGCAAGAATCCTGTCGCGATCGAGCATGAACCGGACTGCACCGCTTCCGTTGTCTTGTTGAGCGGAATCAAGTTTCCGACCGGGGACACGAGCCGAATCAAGGAAGAGTTCAATGAAGCAGAAGTTCCCGGAGCGCCCGCCAGCGGAATTCACGGGCACGATCTCACGCTCGGGACCGGGTCGTACGACGGGATCTTCGGTCTGCAATCGTCTCTGCGCTTCAAGAATATTTTCGCCGAAGCCGACGTGCAATTCACGTTGCGCGGAGACGGCGCGCACCAATACGCCTTCGCCAACGATCTCACGTGGAGCGCAGGACCAGGTTATTATTTTGTGCGCAACCCTGAGACGATAGTAGGACTGCAGTTCCTCGTCTCAGGCGAACACAAAGACCTGGATCGGTTTCGCGGCGAACCTGCGGTAGACACAGGAATTACATCGGTGTTTGTCGGGCCACGCGTGGTGGCTTCACGTGGCCGATTCAGCGCCGAGGTGGTCGTCGATCTTCCGGTCAAGATCGACAATACCGCTCTGCAAGCTGTGCCGGATTATCGCGTGCGCGGCGCGATTTCATTTCACTTTTAATCCGGAGCCTGCACGGTCCGGTGCGCCCCGCGACTGGGGATCGTATTCGGCTGATTTTTCAGGCCGGGGCTGTCCTCCGTCCTCCGTCCTCTGTCCTCTGGGACAAGCCCCCATTTGATACCTTTTTGTCACTCGCTGCCTCTTATATATATAAGGCGGGCTTTCGAGCACGGAGCGGCCTTTGCGTTTCCTGGTTAGTTGCCTAATTGATACGCTTCGATCAGGCCGACACCGCTCGTGTTATTCTTCCCTCTCACGATGGCGGTGTAATTTCCTGGTTGCAGCGTGGCAATGATTGCGGACTCGGCCGCTTGGCTCGGTGCTAAACCACTGTTCTGGATTTCAGTGGACAGGTCGGAGGTAATGAGCCCTCCGATTTGCGTGGTTTGCCAATTATCATTGGTGGCAATTACAGTGCCGTTCCCATCATGCAATTCGAGCGTCGGATCTTGTAGTGGATTTGTAATGCCGGCCTGGGCCAGTGAAGGCCCAGTCGCCCGCACAAGAATGTTTATCGGGTCAACCCCCTGGACAATTATGCCTCCGATCATGATGTTGTCTCCAGTTTGGACGAGGCCTCTGGTCGAAATATTTGCCAGTTTGGAATCAACGCCCCGATCAAGGTCATAGATTTCTACCAGGGCAATGCCGGTCGTGTTATTATTTCCGCGCACGATCGCGGTGTAACTTCCCGGTTGGAGGATGGCGATGAGCGCAGGCTCGGCGGCCTGAGTCGGCGCTAAGCCGCTGTTCTGAATATCGCCCGCTTGGTCAGTAGTTATGAGCCCGCCGATTTGCGTGGTCTGCCAGTTATCGTTGGTCGCAAGCAGCGCGCCGGTGCCGTCATGAAGCTCCAGAGTTGGATCAGCAAGAATTCCAGTCAGGCCCGCGCCGGTCAGTGCGGGACCGAGAGCGCGTACAATAACCTTCTTTGGCTGCGTCCCGTTAATGATAAATCCGCCAATCAACACGTTGTCGCCGGTTCCGACGTTGAGTCGCGTTGAGATGTTGCCCAATTGCGTAGGGCCCGGCATGAAAGACACAGCCGTCCCGAAACCCCAACCGGGTCCCTCTCCAAGGTCTATCGTGCTGTTGTTCTGCGCGAACGCGCGATAGTGGTAAGTCGTGTTTGGGTTAAGCCCCGCAATTTGCGCCGAGAACTTGTTGCCTGACGTCGTGATTCCAGAGTCATCAACCACCGTTGGTGAATTCGGATCGTCCCAATAGTAGAAGTAATGCGCTACGACTGGTGCGCCGCCATCGGCTGTGACAGTTCCGTTTAGGATAGTTGAGGTGGCGCCAGCCGAAGTCGCCGCCAAGGTCTGGACAGTGGGCGGGTTAATGACTGGGTTTGAGGCAAAGTTCGCGACGAGATTCTGACTACCGTCCAGGGTGAACGTATAGTTTGCCGAGGTGCTGACCACGCTTCCGTTCTCGGTCCAGTTCGAGAAGGAATAGCCGCTGTTCGCCGTTGCGGTGATGGTCTGGAAAGTTCCAGCCGCAAATGTTCCGCCGCCAGTCGTCGTCCCGCCGTTGCTCGGTGACGAGCTCGTTGCAATCGTGTACGGCTGCGTTGAGGGAATCGACACTTGAACGTCGATATATTGCCCAGCTCCGGTACCTCCTCCCGCCACAGGCTGAAATGCAACGTTAACGCTTGGATCAGTAAACGTTGAACCTATGGCGAGCGCTGCGTCCTGGGCGCTATTACCCGGCGTGGCCATGTCGAGCAAATCGCTGAAACATCCGCTGGTATACGAGTTGTATCCCCAGATGACGTACGCGCCGTTTTGCATCGAAGCGTTTGTGGTAAAATTGCGGCGACAACTGATCCAATAAACGCGTCCGCTGTCCTTTGTTACTTTCAACGCGAGAGTGCCGGCACTTAAGGCATTGTCAAAACAGTTGATTCGGTAGGTGCCACTAGTGATGACCGTTTGGATTTGAGCGTCCGAAATCCAGCCGAGGATGTTCTTGTAGTAAGGATTGAAATCTGCCCGCGAATCATTCGCGAAATTGGCGCCCATTGTGTCGAAGTCATCGCCGTATTCTGTATTAGTGCCAGTCGCACTAATAGGGTTGCCATCGCTGACCTGCCATAGACCGGCATGGTAGAGTCCGTAAGTGTGGCCGAGCTCGTGCGCTACGATACGGAAGTCGAATTCTCCGTTGACCCAGATATTTGGCCCGCCAACTTCCGCCATTCCACCATAATTGATTTGCGAATCGCGAAAGTTCTCGAGAGAAGAAAAAAGAACAATGATCCGATCGTAACTACTCAAAGAATAGTTTGAGGAGGCGGCATCCTCCGCGTCACCGTGAAGTCCGGAATCTACGCCGTTGCGAGAATAGTACGCGGCAGTTTCGGGCATTCGATAAACCTGAGTGGTAACCGTGGTCGTTAGGTTTGTGAGGCCGTAAGAGCTTTGTTGATAATAAGGTTTGACCTGCGTATCGACTAAGTTCTGGACATAGGCTGCGGTGTAAACAGCGGGTGAGTTTCTGCTGTGCGGGATGCCAGGAAGATCATAAAAGTCTACTCTTATGACCAAGAGATTCTTGTTGCCCGTGGTCCA
>JBEEGY010000101.1:0-4225 GCA_041167145.1 Verrucomicrobiota bacterium | reverse complement strand
TGAGCGCCTTCTTGAGCGAGGGATGGCTCAGCCCACCGCCCTCGGCGATCAGGCGCGCCTCCATGGTGGAATACACGTCGTGGCGCTGGAGCCAATGGCTGATGCCCTTTGAAAATGGGTAATGGTCGAGGGGTGAGGCGAGTTCTCCAACGGTGCCAGCTATCTCCAGGACCTCGTTGATCTCGCGGCTGTAACGGGCCAGCTCGGGTCGGACCAGCCGGATGTACCAGGGCGAGATCTGGGCGTGCCTGAGCCAGGTGTTCTGGAAGTAGTCGCGCCTGCGAATGCGGTAGCCGGCAATATCGGGGTCGTTGTGGCGGGCGATGCGCTCGATCTTCTCGCGCGCGAATGCGATTGCCTGCGCATCGGAAAAATCGAGCGGCGTGGGGAAATTGAATCCGAGATTGTAACTTAATTTGTTCTGCGCCAGCGGCACGCCGTTGCGATCGGTGATTTGGCCGCGCGGTGCGGGAATGTCGAGAATGTAAGTGCGCGCCAGCTTTTGCGTTTCGAACGTCGGAACAATTGTTTCTTCCTCTCCTGGGGCCAGACTCGCGTTCGGCGCAGGCGTTGATTGCAAACTCGGCGCCGCCGAGGGCTGGAAAGTTTGCGCATGCAATCCCACCAAAGGCAGCAGGATCGACAACGCCATCCACAGATTGCGCAGATTTTCGCAGAGTACGTTCCGGATCATTTCAGTTAATCTGCGTTAATCTGTGTAATCTGTGGATAAATCAATGCCTTTGCAGAAAACGATGCACTTCTTCGGCCAGTTTTGGCCCAATCCCTTCGGTCGCTGCAATCTCTTCCATGCTCGCTTTGCGCAGACGATTGACCGATCCAAACTTGCGCAGTAACAAATTCTTGCGGTTCTGACTTACGCCCGGGCAATCGTCCAGAATGCTCTCGCCAATGCGCTTCTTCATCAGCAATTGATGGTAAGTATTCGCGAAACGGTGCGCTTCATCGCGGATTCGCTGCAACAAACGCAACGCGCCGGAATCATTGGGCAATTGCAACGGCAAGGCCCGACCCGGCCGATAAATCTCCTCGTGTTCCTTGGCCAGACCGATGATGGGCAGATCATGCAATCCCAAGCGCTGCAATTCACGGCACGCGGACGACAATTGCCCTTTCCCTCCATCAACAATGATTAAATCGGGCAACCGAACGAGTGGAACCGTTTTGTCTCCATCACGATTTCTGAATTGGGCGTTGGACGTTGGGCGTTGGACGTTGAGCGTTTCCTTTTCTATACGGTGCAAACCCTCCACCGTTTCCTCCTGCGAAAATTCTGCTGCATCCGGATTCGCTTCACGTGCCTCCAGCAACACGCGCGAATATCGCCGCCGCACCACTTCGGCCATGCTCGCAAAATCATCTTGGCCCTGCACCGTCCGCACGCGGTAGCGACGGTAATTATCCTTGTCCGGCACGCCATTGCGAAAGCAAACCATCGAAGCAACCACGTGTGTCGTGGAAATATTCGAGATATCGAAACATTCCATCACCATCGGTGCGCGCGGCAGCTGAAGCGCGTCGGCCAGCGCCTGCACATCGGCCATCGGCTCAATCGTGCTCGGCAAACTTCCACGCGTGAAACGGCGGGTTGGCTTCGTCGTGTTGCGCAGGTCCTCAATCATATTGCGCAGTTCGGCCGCCTTCTCGAAATCCGTCTTCTCTGCCGCCTTCCGCATCTCGCCCTCCAACGCGTCAATCATCTCGCGCGAATGACCTTCCAAAAACTCGCAAGCTTGCGCCGCGCGCTCCCGATATTGTTCCGCTGCGATTTCACTCAAGCGCATCGGCACCTGATAGGTGGATGACTTCAATTCTCGGTCCGTCGGCGAACCGCGCCCAAACGTCAGCACGCCAAATTTCTTACGCATGAAGTTGAGCGTCTGCCGCAGCGCGCCGGCATGCGCGTAAGGTCCAAAATAGCGCGCGTTGTCGTCTTTTTTGAACCGCGCCAGCCGAAACCGCGGCCATTCTTCCGACATATCGATCTTGACCAGAAGGAACCGCTTGTCATCGCGAAACGAAATGTTGTAACGCGGCCGGTATTCTTTGATTAGCTTCCCCTCGAGCAAGAGCGATTCCGCATCGCTCCGCACTGTATGCGTCTCGAAATCCCAGACGGCATCGAGCATGGCCCGAGTCTTCAAATCGGCCTGCGCAATTTTCGATGGAAGAAAATAGGAACTCACGCGTTTGCGCAGATCGCGCGCTTTGCCCACGTAAATCACGCGATTAAAGCGATCGCGCATGAGATAAATGCCGGGCTTGTGCGGCACCTCGTGCACTTTCTTGCGCAAATCTGGTTTCTGTTTTTTCGCTGACGCCATTCGACGGGGAATTTACGCCAGAACAGGCCAGTGGAAAATGCCCGTAGCTTCGCGCAAGATCGTTTTGTCATTCCGAGCGAAGTCGAGGAATCTCTCAAAGTAATAAGAAGAGATGTCTCGACTTCGCTCGACATGACAATCGAACGTGCACCGAGATGAAAAGGTTTGACGCCGTCATCGTTGGGGCCGGGCCGGCTGGATCGACATGCGCGGCCTTCTGTGCGCAGGTCGGCTTGCGCACGCTTCTCCTCGAGCGCGAAACATTCCCGCGTGAAAAGGTCTGTGGCGATTGCTTGAATCCGGCGTGCTGGCCAGTGCTGCGCCGGCTCGGCGTCTTTGAGCGCGTGCGTCAATTGCCGCACGGAAAACTGGATGCTGTCGAGTTCATCGCCATCGGCGGCGGAAAGGTACGTGTCGATCTCCCAGCAGGCGACGAGAGCGAGATCGCGGTAAAACGCAGCTTGTTTGACGACCTCCTTCTGTCTCATGCCATGGAACTCGGCGCCGAAGTGCGCGACGCGACCACCGTCATTTCGATCGAAAAAGGTCCATCTGACACTTGGAAGATCGATATCGGCACCGAAGTCCTGGAGGCGCGCATCCTGGTTGCAGCGGACGGGCGCAACTCGACCATTTCTCGCCTTTGCAATTTGCTGCCGCGACCGGCGCGCGAACGTGTTGCGTTGCAATCACACATTCCGTTGCCAGAAAACTTCGGTCACCGTGTAGTCCTGCAATTCCTCCCTGAGGGGTATTCCGGCCAGGCGCCCGTCAACGAGCGCGAATTGAATCTCTGCCTCGTCGGGGTGCCGGCCAGTATTTCGAAGTTGCGTCGCTGGGCTGAAAAGCATTTCGGGATTCCGCTCGATCACCAGTGGCGCTCGATTACACCGCTGACTCGCGACGCCATTTCGCCGGTGCGTGATAATCTTTTCTTAATCGGCGACGCGGCGCGTGTGGTCGAGCCTTTCACTGGGGAAGGGATCTACTACGCGCTGCGCGGCGGCGAGGTCGCGGCAAATGCGATTGCCAAGATTGTTGGCGGGCAAGATCCACAATCGACTTTGCGCGAATTTGAGCGCGTGCACGCCGGCATGTATCGCGGGCGTTTGTGGATCAATCAGCTGGCGCGCGCGGCTGTCTTGTCGCCGCGTTTTGCTTCATTCGTTTTGCAAGCCGCGCGGTTTCAACCGGCGATCCTGCGATTGCTCACCGCGAAGATTGTTGGTCCGAATTGATTTGGCGGCAGGCTTTCGCGGTGTTCGACATTAACATCGCGATGGTCATCGGCCCGACGCCGCCCGGCACCGGCGTAATCGCGGCCGCTTTTTTCGAGACCTCATCGAAGGCAACATCTCCGACCAGCCGATAACCACGTTCGCTCGTCGCGTCTTCTACGCGGTTGATCCCAACATCGACAATCACGGCGCCGTCGCGCACGTGCCCGGCTTTGACAAAATTTGGCTGGCCAATCGCCGCGATCAAAATGTCGGCTGAGCGCGTGATGTTTTCGAGGTTCTTGCTGCGCGAATGCACAACCGTCACGGTCGCGTCCCCGCCTTTGCCTTTTTGCATGAGCAGGAGCGCAAGAGGTTTCCCCACAATCATGCTGCGTCCGAGAACGACGACGTGCGCGCCCGAGATGTCGATCTTACTTTCGATGAGCAGGCGTTGCACGCCGAGCGGTGTGCACGGCACAAAGCCGGTTGGATCGCCAAAGGCGAGTTTCGCAACATTCACCGGATGAAACCCGTCCACGTCCTTGTGCGGATCAAGTGCGCGGACGATGGCCGCTTCGTCGATCTGTTTCGGCGGCGGCGACTGCACCAGAATTCCGTGAATGGCCGGATCGCGATTCAATTCTTTAACGCGTGCCAGCA
>JBEEGY010000100.1:0-5182 GCA_041167145.1 Verrucomicrobiota bacterium | reverse complement strand
TCGCGCCCGTCATAGAGATAACGGTTGCTCACCGGCGGTTTGAACAGGTGGCTGTTCTCTTCGATCCAGTTGTTCAGATTAACCGGCGCTTGCACAGAAGCCGCGGCGCCGGTTTCTGACGATTTGGGTTTAGACTCGGTAACAGTAGCGATAACGCAGCCTATTTGCGTCCGCGCGCAGCGTCAAACCCGCGTGACACTGGATCTATTGTAATATTGGAGGGACGAACTCCGTTCCGTCGGTGAAGCCTCTTTCAAGCTCTCATCCCTAGTCGTAAGGGGTCGCGACCGGCCGGAGCGTTGACCTCACCTATCGACGATGATCACACAACCGGCGGCTGCGTGAGGCTTCGAGCCTGTGCGAGGTCCCTCATCCCGCCATAGCGGGATTCGGGATGACAGCAAGATGGACATCACATTTGAAGTTGAACGAAAATCGCCTCGCATTACTATCCGCGCGTTCCATGAATCCAAGGACTCTGCTTCATAGCGCGGCCATGCTCGGCTTGCTCGCATTCTTAAGCGGCTGCGAAGAGCTTGACACCGCGCAGCGGACCGCGACCAATGCCGTGCGCGCGGTCATCGCGCCGAGTCCGGGCGGGCATTGGGAGGGCGAAGGTGTCCATGGTTCGCCGAAGATCGTGGTACATCTTTCCGAGCAGAAGGCCTATTTTTACAAAGGAAAACATTTGGTCGGCGAATCGACCGTCTCCACGGGGAAGCCGGGATTTTCCACGCCGCCCGGCCATTACCATATCGTTTCGAAGGACAAGGATCACGTCTCAAGCGAGTTCGGCGATTACGTTGATGACGGTGGCAACGTGGTGAAATCGAACATCGACGTGCGCAAGGATTCGAAGCCAGCCGGCACTCATTTCGATGGCGCACGAATGCCGTATTGCATGCACTTCAACGGCGGCTATGCCATGCACCAGGGTTACGTTCCACGCTTCGCCGCATCCCACGGCTGCATTCGATTGCCCCAGGGTATGGCCGAGCATTTCTTCAACGCGGCGCAAGAAGGCACGCCGGTGATTGTAAAAGAGTAAGCCTAATCGCGAGTTGACTATCGCCCCAGGGCCACCAATGCTGCGCTCAATGAGAATGATTTGCGCGGTGGTATTCCTGCTCGCGATTCTTTCACAGGAAACTTATGGTCATCGCCGTAAGGATGTCCAAACTGGTGAGTGGGGAGGCGCCCACATGGGCATGCAAGTCGAACCAAATTCCGCCAGCATTGGATTCGATTGCGCTTCCGGAAGCATCGACCAACCCATCCTGCTCGACAGGCATGGACGCTTCGATGTGCCGGGAATTTATATCCAATACCATGGCGGACCAGAGATTCTTGGAGAACCGCCGGACAGCCACCCGGCGCGTTACACGGGATACGTGCAAGGCAAGACAATGTTCATAACCGTGACGCTCACCGACACGATGGAGATCATCGGCGAATTCACCTTAACTTACGGGCAAATTCCCTTCATCGTGGAATGTTTGTAGTGGTCAACATTCTTGGTGTTGAGTTGTTTATCGGTTAGGCAAAACGGGATCTAGCCCGGCGGCCACGCTAACGCGCGTTTGCCGAGCAGATGAACGTGCAAATGCGGCACGCTTTCGCCGGCATCGGGCCCGCTGTTGATGACGACGCGGTAACCGCTTTGCTCAATCCCTAACTTCTTCGCCAAGTCGCCGGCAGCGAGCAAAAGTTTTCCCAGAACTTTCTGATCAGATTCCGTGGCGGCGGCTAAACGCGGAATCACTTTCTTCGGCACGATCAATATGTGCACTGGCGCCTGCGGATTTACATCATGAAAGGCGATGGCGTCGTCATCTTCCCAAATAATTTTCGCGGGGATTTCCCGCTTGGCGATTTTTTCAAAGATAGTCATATCCAGCTGAGAGAACAGAGATGAGGAGTTAGATTGACAATTACCGCAACGAGCCCGCCTTCGCCAAGGCTACGGCCCGGCAAAAAGAGAGATGAACAAGTGCAAAGATCATCGCAACGAGCAGTCGAGCCGCTCGAGTCCATCGGTGGACGTTAATTTTTCGCGGATAAAGCAGACAATCTCTTCGCGCAGCGAATCGCAGGCGCGCGACCAAATCTTCAAGCCGCGCAGATGTTTCACGCACGCCTGGAGCGAGACGAGGTGCAAACTGTCTGTGCCGGTTTCGACGAGGTTGTTGATGCGTTTTTCGAGAAGATCGAAGAAGGCCAGCTCGTAACCGGTCCCCGCCTCATAGGCAAGATCGAGCAGGGAAATCGAGATCGGCGGTGGCGCCGGTTCGAAGTGCGGGATTATTTCCTTGTAGCCGATCACTTTCAAAACGTAGCGCACGGTTTGCGAGAGCTGGCTGAAGGCGACGACTGATTCGTCGGTGCGCAGCCGCAAATAAAAAGCAATGCTCTCCGTGACGTGATCGGTCAGCCACCAACTCGGATAGCCGGCTTTGTCGGCGGCGCGTGTGATGGCAGCGTGCAACCAATCGCGATTGAACTCGAAGAGCTGGCCCGAGTCGCAACGGAGATACGGGAATTCTTCCTTAAACGCGACCATGATTGGCTGGCTCTGGTTTTGCTGGCTCGGCCGGTGGAAATAATTCGCGCTGCGCTGCGTTCGGTTTGACTTGGCGGCCGAGCGCCTGAATAGCATCGACGAATTGATCGACGTCTCCGAAATGCTGGTGCACCGACGCGTAACGCAGATACGCGACCTCATCGATGCCGCGCAATTTCTCGAGCACCTTGGCGCCGATGGCAGACGATAGGACTTCACGGCCGCTCGTTTCGAGCTCATGCACGATGTCGTCAACGGCCTGTTCCAGGGTGACGAGACTAACGGAACGCTTTTCAAAAGCTTTGGCCAAACTACCGACGAGTTTGCGCCGATCGAACGGTTCGTGCGTGCGATCGCGTTTCACGACACGCAAATCGGAGCGCTCGATTTCTTCGTAAGTGGTGAAGCGATAACCGCAGCTGAGACATTCGCGGCGGCGGCGAATGCTGGAGCTGTCGCGAGACTGGCGGGAGTCGATCACTTTATCATCACGAGACCCGCACTTGGGGCAACGCATAGTGTTAGGCGAGTAAGTAACACACCATTAGTTGTAGCGTCAACGCATGTTTGCGACTGATGTCGATCTCGCGCGTCGTCATCCCGAACGGAGTGAGGGACCTCACAGAATCTCCAGACATCACACAAATCTCTGATTGTGTGATCAGCGCCGATATGAGAGGTCCCTCGCAGCGCCGGGCGGCTGCGGCTCGGGATGACAGCAGGGGAGAACGCGTTTCCTCAATTTCGCTGACAGATTGCGGCTGACACAGCCGCCCTACACCTACGCGGCGGCTGCGATTTTTGGCGCCGGCGATTTCTTTTTCTTGGGCGCTTTCGGCGCGAACTCGAAACCAATCTTGCCGTTGTCGAGTTTCAGGTGCGCGGAAAAGGCGCGACCCTTCTTGGAAATGAATTTAGGCAGGAGATCCGTCTTCCCGGTGGCGATGAGTTTCTCCACCTGCTCTCTCGGAATTTCGCGCTGCAAAATGAATTTGCTGATGCGGAAGCTGCACGTCTTTGGCGAGGCGAGGGCGTTCTCGCAGGCATACGCTTTGTCCAAAACGTAGATTTGCCCTTTTTGACAAATCGGACAGAGACCGAGCGCTTCGTGTTTCTCCTTGTCGATCTTGACTGCTTCGCCGTTGGCGCCCTCGCCAAAGTCGAATTCCTGTTTGAACTCTTCGCCCAATTTCACAATTGCACCGAACTTGCGTCCAATCTTGCTGCGAAATCCTTCGAGCGGGCCCACGCGACCTTCGGTCAAAAGTTTTCTAACTTCATCCGGCTCAAACAAACGTCCGGCCATTGTCTTCCAAACAATCAACCCGCAAGATCGACATTTAAACGTGCGGTAATCTTCTTCGAATGGGCCACCCCCGCATTTTGGACATTTGACTTCGAGCACTTCGAAATTGCCGCCGACACTTTCGCCCTGGAAGTTCTTCGCTTTCTCAACGATCTCGCGCGTGAACTCCTTGATTTCTTTCATGAAAGCTTTGCGTTCCAACTCGCCTTTGGCCATGCGCTTGAGCTTGTATTCCCATTCGCCGGTCATCTCCGGGGAACAAAGCTCGGAGACTCCGATGCCGCGCAGCAATGTGATTAGCGCCATCCCTTTCGCTGTCGCGATAAGCTCGCGACCTTCCCTCAGGATGTAGCCATCCCAAATCAAACCTTCGATGATGGCGGCGCGTGTGGCCGGTGTGCCCAGACCTTTCTCGCGCATGGCTTCGCGTAGCTCCTCGTCTTCCACGAGTTTACCCGCGCCCTCCATGGCGGAGAGCAGTGTCGCTTCGTTGAATCGCGCCGGCGGTTTGGTTTCGTTCTGTGTCACATCGACATCGAGAACTTTGGCAGGTTCGTTCTCCGAAATCGGGACGAGAGATTCGCCGCCTTCCTGATCGGCCGCAGCTTCGCGTCCGTAAACGGCGAGCCAGCCCGGATCTTTAATGATCTTGCCTTCGGTCTTAAACGCGTCCTTCTCGACGCGCGTGATTCGTGTCGTCACTTCAAACTGCGCCGGCGGGAAAAAGCCGCTGATGAAGCGTCGCACAATCATGTCGTAAACTTTTTGCTGCACTTCATCGAGCCCGTGCGGAGGTGTGCCAGTGGGAACAATCGCAAAGTGATCGGAAATTTTGGCGTTGTTAAAGATGCGCTTTGACGGCTTGACCCAATTGTTCTCGAGCACTTTGCGCGCGAAGGGATTGTCGATCTTGTCCAAGGTCGATTTTACGGTGGCGAGATAATCCTCGGGCAAATAGCGCGAATCGGTGCGCGGATAAGTGATGACCTTGTGGCGTTCGTAAAGCTGTTGCGCGATTTGCAATGTGCGTTTCGCGCTAAAGCCGCGCGCGTTGGCATCGCGCTGCAGACTGGTAAGATCGTAAAGCAATGGCGGCGCCTGCGTGGTCGGCTTGCGCTCTTCCTTTGCGATCCCAATTTTCCCAAGACAGCGTTCCTTGATCGCGTCGGCGCTTTCTTTCTCCCAGATCCGCTCGGCGCGCGCATCCTCGTCACCGTCCTTCGAGAAATCCTCTTTGAACCAGCGGCCGCGATAATTGCCCGCCTTGACTTCGAAATCGGCAAAGACCTCGAAATAAGGGCGGGATTTGAAGTGAT
>JBEEGY010000099.1:0-3042 GCA_041167145.1 Verrucomicrobiota bacterium | reverse complement strand
AATGGAAACGAGATTGAAATTGAGCGTGCCGGCTACACTGGCGGCGAGGCTAAATGGATGACAACGCAGAGGACCTTTCGCGAGCATTTTGCCCATGTTTTTGTAGAGCATCATGGCCGAGCCCGAGGAGGCGGAGGTTACGCCGGTGCGCGGATTGGAGACGAGTTCAGGCGGAATCGCTGCGTCCGCAATCGCTTCGTGCATGGCCGCGTAAGCATAGGCAACGTGCGGTGCCATCGAGCGCAGTTCCTTTCGCGAAAGCGATATGTTCTCCGGAAATTGCCATGTCGTCTGGTCCTCGCTGGGAAAGGAAAAACCTTTAATGGTGCCGGCCAGTCGCACGGGGGAGATGGGCAAATCGAGTTCCGGATGAAGCTCGATACCCGTGCGCTGGTTCAACAAACTGTCGAGAACCGTTTTCTTGTTATTCCCGATGCTCGAAATGAAGCCGAGACCGGTGACGACCACTCGTCTCACGAGCTGAAATTGCTCCCGTTAGTTATCGATCTTGGCGGATTCAAGGCGCACACCATCGCTCAAAGTCTCCGCTTCGCCACTACTGAATTGAGCACATTGGTTGACCGATTTCACGGCTCGAAGTAATCTCAACGAATGAGTGTGCCGCCCGTGCTCACCGAGGCGGTTTCTTCTCGAAGCCGCGCATCCAAGAGCGAGAAAAGTATTAGCGCATCGAATGTCCTGGGGACTCTCGAGCAACATATCTTGCTCGATGGTTTCAAGGTCGTAATCGATCTCGAAAAAAGCCGCGGCTCATACTTATATGACGGCGCCACGGGCCATCGACTGATCGATTTCTACGGATTTTTCGGATCGATGGCGGTGGGGTTCAATCATCCCTACTTCGAACAGACTGATGTGCAGCGCGCTCTCTTGCGCGCGGCCAAGGTGAAAGTCGCGAACTCGGACGTTTACTCCCAGGAGTATGCGGAATTTGTCGAAACGTTTGCGCGTGTCGCCGGCTTGCCGCCGCTCGACCGCTATTTGTTCATAGAGGGCGGCGCGGCCGCGGTCGAGAACACGCTCAAAGCGGCGATGGATTGGAAAGTGCGCAAAAATATGGCGGCGGGTCATGGCGAACGCGGCACGCAAGTTTTGCATTTCCGTCACGCCTTTCACGGGCGCAGCGGTTACACCATGAGCCTCACGAATACCGATCCGCGAAAAACGGATTTGTTCGCCAAGTTCGATTGGCCCCGTGTTTCGTGTCCGTTTATCGATTTTTCGCTGCCGGAAGCCGAGCGCGAGCGCGACGTGATCGAGCGTGAAAAGAAATCGGAATCCGAGATCCAAAAGTTCGTCGACGAGCGCAAGATCGACATCTGCGCCGTGATCATCGAGCCGATCCAGGGCGAAGGCGGCGACAACCATTTCCGTGGCGAATGGCTGAAGAAGCTGCGCGAAATCTGCGACGAGAACGAAATGCTTCTCATTTTCGACGAAGTGCAATGCGGCATGGGCGTAACCGGCCGCGTTTGGTGTTCGCAGCATTTTGGAGTGAAACCGGACCTCATCGCCTTCGGAAAGAAAGCCCAGGTCTGCGGCGTCATGGCCGGCCCGCGACTCGACGAAGTAAAAGACAATGCATTTCGTTTGCCGAGCCGGTTAAACTCAACCTGGGGCGGCAATTTTACCGACATGGTGCGCTCGACGCATTTGATGCGCATCATCGAACAGGAAAACCTGGTCGAAAACGCCGGCCGTGTCGGCGAGCATTTCCTGAATCAGCTTCGCGAGCTGCAAAAAGAAGAGCTAATGATCACCGGTGCCCGTGGTCGCGGATTGTTTCTCGCCTTTGATTTGCCGGACGGGAAGACGCGCGAGGAAATGTGGAAAGGCTTGTTCGATCTTGGCGTCCTCACCTTGCGCGCCGGCGAACAATCGATTCGTTTCCGTCCCGCGCTCGACATCACGACTGAAGTTGTCGACGAAGCGATGAACTTGATGCGCAAACAATGTCAACGCATGCGGAAATGATATGGTAGCGCAAGCTTCCAGCTTGCGTTGTTTTGATTCGCAAGCCGGAGGCTCGCCCTACATTTCTTAATGATGCAATCTGTTTTAGAGAAACTCGGCCTGGGCGAGGATAACGCCGGAGTCTTTGACGGCCAATGGCGGGGCGGTGGTGCGAAGATCGACAAGATCTCACCGATTGACGGGCGAAAACTTGCCATCATTCGAACCGCCTCGGCTGAAGATTATGAAGCGGCGATCACGCGCGCGCAGGAAGCATTCTTGAAATGGCGCGTCACGCCCGGACCGGTGCGCGGGGAAACTGTCCGGCGTTTGGGCAATGCGCTACGCGACGCGAAACATGAACTCGGTCAGCTCGTCACGCTCGAATCGGGAAAGATCGTGGCGGAGGGCGAAGGCGAAGTTCAGGAAATGATCGACATATGCGATCTCGCCGTCGGTCAATCGCGCATGCTTTATGGTCTAACCATTCAATCCGAACGGCCGAATCATCGTCTGATGGAACAGTGGCATCCGCTCGGCATCGTCGCTATCATCTCCGCGTTTAATTTTCCGGTCGCAGTTTGGTCGTGGAACGCCGCGCTCGCGGCGGTTTGCGGTGACGCGAGCGTTTGGAAGCCGTCGGAAAAAACGCCGCTCAGCGCGATCGCGGTGACGAAGATTGCGGAACGCGTTTGCCGCGAGACCGGCGCTGACCCGGCCATTTTTACGTTGCTGATTGGCGACCGCAAAACCGTTGGCCAAAAATTGGCCGACGATCGCCGTATCCCGCTCGTCTCCGCGACCGGTTCGGTGGGGATGGGTTTGAACGTGGCCAAAGCGGTTCACGGCCGACTAGGCAGAACGATCATGGAGCTCGGTGGCAACAACGCGTTGATCGTCACGCCTAGCGCCGACCTCGACATGGCGACGCAATCGATCTTCTTCGGCGCGGTCGGCACCGCTGGGCAGCGTTGCTCTTCGACGCGCCGCGTCATCATGCACGAGTCAGTGGCCGACAAAGTGCGCAAGAAATTATTGGCTGCTTACAAGTCGGTGCCCATCGGCAAT
>JBEEGY010000098.1:0-2836 GCA_041167145.1 Verrucomicrobiota bacterium | reverse complement strand
CACGTCGTGCGAGATTGCCCAGACGGACAAACGGGATGTTTTGCCATCAATTCAATGCGCGAGCTGGCGGTTGTGCCGCCGCAAGCGCAAGAAATGGTGGCGATGACTTTGGGTCACCTCAAGCGATTGCTCGCAAAGAACATCAGCGCCGAGCGAACAAGATTGGATCCGAACACGATCGCGGAGATGGTTGTGACGCTTTTTGTCGGGCTGTCGCTTGAGCAGAACCTCAAAGAAGGCAGAAGGGCCGCACGCCGCAAGCTCGAAAATCTGATGCGCATAATTCGCTCGCTTTGATTACGGTCATCAAAATTATCGCATGCAGGACCGCTTGACTCATATTGAACTGAACGGTTCTTTAGATTACCGTTTGGGCTGAGACTGGATGCTACCGCATGCTCCGCTAGAGCATTCCAGAAGAAGACGAAGCGAGCAGAGAGCGACGATGCCGGACAACAGCAAAAACCGAGATGGTGATCCGTCGGGGGAAAATGGCGAGCGTAATTCGACTCAACCAGCCGCTGAGCGAAACGATCGCCCGCGCAACCAGAAGCGTCAGGGCAAAGAAGAGAAAGGCCCAGGCAAAAAGAAGTTTCATCTTTCGAAGAAGACCCTGCTCATCGGTGGAATAACCTTGGGCGTCGTACTAATCACGGCTTTGCTCTACTGGCTGCACGCACGCAACTTTGAATCTACTGACGACGCCTACACGACGGCTCACGTCCATGAAATCAGTGCCCGCGTGGCCGGGACCGTGGAAAGCGTAAAGGTAGATGACAATCAGTTTGTCAAGAAAGGCGAACCGCTCGCCGTGCTGGATCAGCGCGACTTCAAGGTGGCGGCGGAACAAGCAAGCGCTCAGGTCTTGCAGCGCCGCGCCGCGATCGATCAGGCCCAGGCGAATGTTGATCATGCGCAACAGGACTACGACCGTTTTACCAAACTGGGCCACGAACAGGTCCTCTCGAAACAGGACATGGACAATGCCACAAGCGCATTGAAAGGCGCGAATGCCGCCATGGCCTCCGCTAAGGCCGATCTAGCTGCGGCAGAATCCGCGCTCGCCACCGCCGAACTGCAACTCACTTATACTTCCATTGTCGCGCCCGCCGATGGCACAATCGCTAAGAAGACCGTTGAGACCGGCACACGGATTCAGCCCGGCCAGCCGCTCATGGCTGTGGTCGAGAAAGACGTGTGGGTCCTGGGGAATTTCAAGGAAACCCAACTCGCCCGGATGCGGGTGGGCCAGCATGTCGATGTCAAAATCGACTCCATTCCCGGGCATAGATTCAGCGCGCATATTGACAGTCTGCAGCCGGGCACGGGATCGACCTTCGCGTTGCTTCCGGCGGACAACGCCACCGGGAATTTCACAAAAATCGTTCAGCGCTTGCCGGTGAAGATTGTGTTCGACGATCAAAGCGATTTTCGGAAGCGGGTCTCTCCCGGGCTATCGTGCGAGCCGAAAATCGATTTGCGCACGGGTCCGCGCCCTTAAAAGCGAACTCATGGCCGAACAGACGCGCACCATGGAGTTGCGGACCTGGGTCGCCGTTTTCGGTACCATGCTCGGCGCCTTCATGGCGGTGCTCGACATTCAGATAACCAATTCGTCCCTGCGCGACATCGCCGGCGGCATCGCGGCAACGCCGGATGAAGGTTCCTGGATCTCCACCGCTTACCTCGTCGGAGAAATCATTACCATCCCGCTGACCGCCTGGTTTTCCGAAGTTTTCACCGTCCGCCGTTATCTGCTCGCGAACGTCATCCTCTTTCTCATCTTCTCGGCCTTGTGTGGAATCTCCACCAATCTCGGCGAGATGATCATCTTCCGCGCCGGCCAGGGCTTTACCGGCGGCGTCTTCATCCCGATGTCACTCACCGTCATCGTCAGCACCATGCCCAAGAATTTGTTGGGCATCGGGCAGGCCATGTTCGGCATGACCGCCACGCTCGCGCCCGCCATCGGTCCGGCGCTGGGCGGCTGGCTGACCGATCGCTTCGGCTGGCAATGGAATTTTTATATCAACATCATTCCCGGCGTCCTCATGTTCGCGGCGATCTTTTATGCCATCGACAAAAAGCCGATGAAGCTGGACGAGTTTCGGCGCGGCGATTGGTGGGGCATTCTCTGCATGGCGATTGGACTCGGCTCCCTCATTGCCATGCTCGAGGAGGGACAGCGCAAAGACTGGTTCGGCAGTCCGTTTATCGTGAACTGTGCCATTCTCGCGGCCATCTTCGTGCCGCTTTTCATCGTGATCGAGCTTGTCCGCGAAAAGCCTTTCGTCAATTTGCGCTTGTTAGGCAGCCGTAACCTCGGATTCACCTCGGTGGTCGCGTTCGGACTCGGTCTCGCGCTTTACGGCACCGTCTTCCTGATTCCGCTCTATCTCGGTACAGTGCAGGGATACAGCCCGCTCCAAATCGGCCAGGTCCTCATCTGGGTCGGTCTGCCACAGTTTCTTATTTTCCCGTTCCTGCCCTGGCTGATGAAAACAGTCGATCAACGCCTCCTTGTCTGTGTGGGTTGTCTCATTTTCGCGGCCAGCTGCTTCATGAACACCTCGATGAGCGCCGACACGGCGGGCGACCAGTTCACGCTCGCAAACATTGTGCGCGCTTTTGGTCAGCCGTTCACGATTGTCCCGGTCACCGGTCTGGCCGTCGCCACCCTTGCGGCCAGGGACGCCGCGAGCGGCTCGGCCATCTTTAATATTTTTCGAAATATCGGGGGCAGTTTTGGGATCGCCCTTCTCTCCACTCTCGTAATCAGGCGCGAACAGTTCCACGACCTACGCATCGGCGAAACGGTCACGGCTTATTCTCCCGC
>JBEEGY010000097.1:0-6425 GCA_041167145.1 Verrucomicrobiota bacterium | reverse complement strand
CTCAGACACCCAAATCTTGGCACCATCTTTACGATAAACTTCGTACTCGAAACCGGTTACGAAGCCGTTTTCCTCCAGAGCTTGTTTAAATTTGTCGCGCAGGGCCGGGTCTGCATAACCCTGGCGTTCGATATCGTTGCGCGCGCCGATTAACTCCTCCGGTGAATCGAAGCCGAGCATTCGAGCCATCGCTGGATTGGCGGAAACGAAGCGACCTGCGGGCGTGTTTTGAAAAATGCCGTCATTCGAATTCTCGAAAATCGAGCGATATTTCTCCTCCGCGTCGCGGAGGGCCTTCTCCGACTGCTTGCGCTTGGTGATGTCGCGGATGAAGCCCGTGAACATCGGAATTACTTGCGAGCCGATTCGAGTGATGGCGAGTTCGATCGGGAACTCCGAGCCATCACGCCGGATCGCCGACATTTCGAGGCGTTTGCCCAAGACAGGCGCTTCTCCGGTGGCGAGATAATGCGAAAGCCCTTTCTGATGCCGCTCACGCAATGCCGGAGGAATAATTAGGTCAGAAAGCAATTGGCCGATCGCTTCTTCGCGCCGATAGCCAAACGTTTTCTCCGCCGCCGGATTAAATTCAATAACATTGCCCTGATGGTCCATTGTGATGACGCAATCCAACGCCGAATTCAAAATCGCGCGCATGCGTTCTTCACTTTCCCGCAACTCGCGCTCGGCTCTCTTGCGTTCGCCCATCCCCGAATTCAGAAAAAACACTCCCAGGAAGATAATTGCAAAACAGACGAATACTCCAAGCGGCAACATCATAAATACGGCGCGCGAAGCCATGTCAGACTGGGTTTGGCTTTCGCGTAACCGTGCGTTTTCGTCATTATCAATTGCTTGAATTAATCCGCGACTTTGTTCCAGAAGATCAACGCCGGGCCCGGCCGCGATCATTTCTTGTGCGACAGGAAGGCCGCGCTCTCTCCGGGTCTCGATCGTTTGCTTCGCCCAGTTGATGCGCTTGGAAACGAGAGCTCCAAATTGCCGAAGGACTTGCTGTTGGCCGGAATTGCCGGCCTCGAGTTTTTGTAACTTCCGGAAGTGATCTCGAATTTCAGATTCTTTCGCGTCCCATTCGTCCAGCAGACGTTCGTTGGCGGTAATGATGTAGCTGCGCTGCTCGAGCTCAAGGTCCGACAAACTGTCTTCGGTTTCATGGAGCTCCCTCCGAATTTCCTGCGCGTGACCCACCTCCATCCCCGTTTGCTGCATTTTCACGGTGAAGCTGTAGGTGAGTCCGGCCGCGATGACCATTAATGCAAAGCCGCTCGCAAATCCCGCGGTGGTTAATCCATCCAATGACCATGTCAGGTGTGCGTGGCTTCGGAGCAGCGCCAATAACCCGATGCCGAACAACAAGAACGCGATTGCTCCAGCAAGGCCGGAAGGAGTCATACCCATATAATTCCAGCTGGGACCAAATAGCATTTCGAGGAGGAATCCGATCAATGGGACCGCTCCAGCTGCCGTCAGAGTTCCGCCCAACCCTCCGACGAGCGGCAGCCGTGACCGTTTTTGAATCTGCCGGGACGCCGTGAAAAGACCAACTCCCACCAGGATAAAGCACACCGCGGTAAGCGGCGACATCCGCCCGGGATGCGAAACTCCCAAGGCTGCCGGAACCTCCCCAATCAGCCACTGCTCAATCCCAAGATCAAAACCAAGAAGATATTCTCCAATCGTTAGCGCGCTCAGGATGATCACCGCGGTCGCGATCGCAGCCGTGCAGATGCGGATCGGCCTGGTTAACCTCTTTCGTGATAAGATCGACAAGGCCGCGCCGCAAAGTAACAGCCCCGTCGCCATGTTCGGCTTTATCGGGTCCGCTCCGGGAATAATTGATTTGAGCGCTTCGACATGAAACACCCATCCGGCAAGCGCCAGAACGCCGAGCAAAGCAACGCTAACACTTGGGATTAGTGCAAATGCTCGATGGAATTGCCGGCTCGGCACTTCTGGGGATTCCATCATCACCGGAGTAGTGCGCACGGTGGGGTGATGATGTTATCAGACATGCTTTTATCCCTTCCGAGCGGCGAACGGATCGGCATCGTGAGGACGGAGGTCGAGACCGACGAGAACGCGCTCGACGTTGGAGAGGTTGCCGATGATCTTGCGGATCGGCGCGGGCAGTTTCCGTACGAGCGTTGGTACGGCCAGAATCTGATCGCCTTGCGCGAGCTGCGGATTTTTCAACAGATCGATAACCTTGATGTGGTAGCGGCCAGCGAGGTGGTCTTCGCAGATCTGCTCGAGATTGCGAAAGGCGGCGACCGATTTGGGAGTCAGCCCGGCCACGTAAAGCAGCAGGTCCCAATCCGAAGGCGCGGCGGCGGCTGGTTTCGTTTGACGGGATGTGGTTGACGTTTTCACGACTGCTCTCCTTCGAGTAAATGGGGGATGGGCGGCAATGAGCGCGATTGTGTCGCTCCTCCCACCGTAAAATGAAACGTCGCGCCTTCGCCCTCCGTGGCATTCGCCCAGACGCGTCCGCCGTGCCGGTGAATGATCCGCTCAACGATGGCGAGACCTACGCCCGTTCCTTCGTACTCTTCCGCGCGATGCAGGCGTTGAAAAACGCCGAAGAGGTGGTCGGCGTAACGTGTATCGAACCCGGTTCCGTTATCTCGCACGAAATAAACGTCGCCCTCATTGTGTGAGGTACATCCGACTTCAATGACCGCCCTTTCACGCCGGCGCGTGTACTTCACGGCGTTGGACAAGAGGTTAATCCATACTTGCTTCAACAACGTTGCATCTCCATAGCAAGGCGGAATATCGCCGGTGTGTATATCGATCTTCCGGCCATTCTGATCGCGACTTAATTTCTCGATGACGTTTTCAACCATCTTTTTGGTATCCACCTTTCGCTTTTTCAATTGCATTCGAATCAGGCGCGAAAAAGCGAGCAGGTCGTCAATCAACGCGCTCATCTCCTGCGCACCTTCCCGGATACTCTGGAGACAGTGCCGGCCTTCATCCGGCAGGAGCTGTCCATAATCTTCCAGAACGGCCTGCGAGAAACCGTTCATCGCGCGCACGGGCGCCCGCAGATTGTGAGACACCGAATAGGAAAAAACTTCCGATTCCCGATTGGCCGTTTCCAATTCGGAGGTCCGTTCGGCGACGCGCTGTTCCAACTGAGCATTGAGGTTGTTTAAGCCCGCAACTTTCTCGGAAAGCTTGTCCGCAACAAAGCGGAGATGCTCGCGCTCAAACTTTTCTGGTGCCAGTTCGTCAACGATGAGAACGGTTTTAATTTGTGACATCTTCTTGCTTGCTCAACGGGTTGCCGATCATCGCCAGCCGCGCGATTTCTTTTCATTCCTTCGGGAACCCGAAGACTTGTCTCATAGAGGAAAGCAGCACATAGCTGGCCGTTCACCTCGCTTTGTTCGTTTCCGGTTTCGAATCCAATTAAAACTCGATGTAGTTGCAGACGATCGTCTTCAATTAGCACCAGATCCTCCGAATAGGCGCTGGTGATTCGCTTGATTTTGGAAATGGTTTACGTGCGTTGTCGCCGATTCCCGGACGCTTTTGGCTCCGCTCTGCGCGTTTTCACTTTCCTTGTTTAAAGAAACAATAGAGTCATTGTGTTCGGCAATCACCTTGTCGCGAATTGTGGTCTCCTCCTATAAACCGCGTGAAGAAATCAACGCGGATTGGAAATACCTCCCGTAGGTTACGCCGAAAACGTCCCGTTCGGCTTTACTAGCATCCAAGCGAGATTCAACCGAGGTGTGACCTCGCTAAAGTTCTGAAAGTCCACCGGCTTGACGATGTAGGTCTCCGCGCCGAGTCGCCGGCATTCGTTGATGTCTTGATCGCGATTCGATACGGTGAGGATGATTACAGGAATGTGTTGCGTGCGCTTGTCGCTCTTGATTTCTCGTAGCACTTCCAGCCCGCTTTTTTTTGGAAGATTTAGGTCGAGCAGAATGACTTGTGGCTGCCGCGCCCCCGACCGGCCGGCGTAAGGGCCGATCGCGAAAACAAAATCGAGCGCTTCGACCCCATCGCTCACCACGTGTACCGGATTCGTAATTTGTGCCTTCTCGAATGCGCGCATCGTTAACTTCACGTCCCGCGGGTCGTCCTCGACCAACAGAATCTCCACGAGCTGCTTCATTCCATTGGCCTCTGTCGCCGGTTCGAAGAGCATCGAAACGGAAACCTGCAGAGCCTGCGCCAGCTTCTCGACACTCTCGATCGAAGGATTTCGGGCTCCTCTTTCTAAATCGGAAATATAGGTGCGGTGAAGTCCCGCCCGGTAAGCGAGCTCTTCTTGCGAAATACCCAACTTGGATCTCCCGCTTTTGATCGCTGTGCCTAAAAGAGTTCTCAAATCAACCGTGCCCATGATTTCGAGGTATCTTAATAAGGCATGCCACAGACGATGAGTGACGGACTCTTGTCGTCGACAAGATGTGCCTACTTTCGAAATCGTACCGCACGCCGCACTTTGCGCGCGCTCAATAACATCGGACAATCAGGGAAATCCTTAGATGACCCGGAGAAAAACCTGAGTTCTGGGGGAACGGTCGTCATTTCTCGTTGTCAACAGTTCATAGTTATGTCCGTCGCGAAGTCATGAACCAGCCAAATTGCGGAACGCGTGGATCCCTATTTCAGTCTCTAGGTTTCTAACGAGACTAATCCGCTGCGGATCGCATATCGCACCAAGCCGGCAATGTCGTGGATGTTCAATCGTTCCATTAATTGCAGCCGATGCGATTCGACCGTCTTGACACTAACATCCAGATCCGAAGCGATTTCCTTTGTATTCTTGCCTTCCGCGACCAGTTGCAAAATCTCACGCTGTCGCGGCGTCAGCTGTTCGAGCGGGCTGATCGGTCCGCCGACGCGTTGCAAATAATCGTTAATCACGGTACGCGAAATCGATGGACTGAGATACGTTTTGTCTTCGGCAACCGATCTGATCGCGAGTTCGAGTTCCGCCGTCGCAGCATCTTTGAGCATGTATCCGGCGGCGCCGTTCCGCAGCGCGCGAATGACGTATTCCTCGTTCGCATGCGCGGACAGGATAACGACTTTTACGCCCGGGAAATCTTTCGTGATTCGCGGCAAAGCCTCCAGTCCTCCCAGCTCCGCCATCGCAATGTCCATCAACACAAGATTAGGCAGCTTTGACTTCACTAACTCCAGCGCGTCTCGGCCCGTGCTGGCTTCACCGACCACTTCGACATTGGGAATCTTCTCGATTAGTGCACGGATACCGGCGCGCACCAGGGCATGATCATCAGCGAGCAACACACGTGTTACATTCATTTAAGATGACGGCCCTGGCGCTCGGATCGAAGCGTTAAAGGCAGAATTACTTCAATCGTCGTTCCTTTATCTGGCGACGAGATAATCTTTGCGTGCCCACCGATTAGGGCAGCGCGTTCTTTTATTCCGATCAGGCCAAGACCAACGTTTTGCCCTTGTGCCGATTCGGTGTCGAAGCCGATGCCGTTATCGCGAATCAAAAGCCCCACTTTTCCATTCTCGCGCCGAAGATCGACATCTACCCGCGTGGCATGCGCATGACGCAAAACGTTCGTAATGGCTTCCTGAGCAATGCGAAAACAAGTTGTCTGAATTTCCGGATCGAGCTTCTCCGGCATATTCTCCGCGGAAAAACGCACTGCCACCGATGCGCGGCGTCCCTGTTGATCGAGTAACGAACGGAGTGCCGGAACCAACCCCAAGTCGTCCAACATCGACGGACGCAGATCTAGTGAAATCTTTCGCACCTGGCCAAGCAAGCGGTCGAGAATCGCGATGGTTTCCTGCAGCCGCGTCAAGTGTGTACTGCCGCCATTACCGGTGATCGATTGCAGATTGATCTTCGCCGCTGTGAGCGCCTGGCCTATTTCATCGTGCAACTCTCGCGCGAGGTGACGCCGTTCCTCCTCGTGAGCGTCGAAGAGCCGGCGCGAAAGAAGCCGGAGTTGATGATTCGCCTCCTCCAATTCTTTCGCCGCCCGCTTGCGCTCCGTGATGTCCTGTGTCATGCCGAGCATACGAACAGGCTTGCCCGCTTCATCATGGATCAACCGTCCGCGCGAATGCACAAAGCGAACCGATTTGTCCGGGCGAATAATGCGAAATTCCAGGTTGTACGGCGAACCGCCATTTAGGGCAGCGTCGACGGCCGCGCTGCGGCGCGCTCGATCACCAGGATGGACGAACTCCGAGAATGCCCTATCAGGCGAGTTTTGATCCTCTCGTTCGAATCCGTAAATGCGGCGCACCTCGTTCGAACAAGTCACGTCATCATCTAGAATATCCCACTCCCAACTGCCGATGCTCGCGAGACGTTGCGCTTCATTCAACTCGGCTTCGCGTCGAAACAGCGTCTCCTCCGCGCGTTTGCGCGCGATCGCATTGGCGAAAATTTC
>JBEEGY010000096.1:0-13021 GCA_041167145.1 Verrucomicrobiota bacterium | reverse complement strand
CCTTATAATACCCGCAACTTGGACAGACGGTGTGCGATGCCACCGTGCTTCCGCACTGCGGGCACTTGCTCAACTGCGGCGCATGCCAGCGGTTGGCCGCCTTGCGCGTGCGCAATCGCATCTTTGACGTTTTGCGTTTTGGAACTCCCATGAAGCCGGCTACGAAAGCACATTTCCTGGAAAAAACAAACCGGGACGCCGGCAGTTAAACGTTAAAGGGTTAAAGCGTTAGAGAGTTGAAGCGACAGAGACCTGTCCGCTTTAACGCTTTATCCCTTCACCGCTTCAACGTTCATTCAACTTCAATTTATCCAGCGCTTCCCAATCGTGTTCGCGCTTCTCTTCGCTCACAGTCGTGACATCGAGAGTCGCGTCGGCTGCTTTGCAAACACGCCCGCCGTCGCGATCGCAACGTGGGTGCGCCGGCAAATTCAACAAGAGGTCTTCCCGGATGAACGGCGTAAGATCGACAATCTCCGGGCCGTGCAACTCCTTGTGCAGAGCGAATGCCGGCACTTTGATGTCATGCCCAAATTTTTCGAGGCATGCCACGCAATTCATTTCGACCGGTTGCGTAAGGGAACCGTTCGCCCAAAGTGCTCCGGAGGAAAGGCCGACTTCCAGGTCGTAATGCAATTGGCCTGCACAACGAATCCCATCGGCTTTCAATTCCGGAATCGGGCACTCCTCTTCCCCCTCCAAATGCAACCCGTCCTCAGGGATTTGTTTCAAATGAATCTTCACTCGCGAAAGCTTTCGGAGTTCATCGGGAGAATTTCTTCTTTAGCGCGGCGGCCACGGAACGCGGCACAAAACCGGAGACGTCGCCGCCCAGCCGCGCGATCTCTTTCACGAGCCGCGAGCTCAAATAGGTGTATTCCTCCTTGGGCATGAGGAAGATCGCTTCGACATTCTCGGCCAGCTTCCGATTCATCAGCGCCATTTGAAATTCGAATTCGAAATCGGACACGGCGCGCAAGCCGCGAATCACCGCGCTGCTTTTTTGCGCGGCGGCGAATTCAACGAGCAATCCGTCGAACTGCGCCACGCGCACGTTGTCGATCTTCTCAACCGCCTCGTGCAGAAGCGCGAGTCTTTCCTCCAACGAAAAGAGCGGCTGCTTCTCGTCGTTGTGCGCCACCGCCACAATAATTTCGTCGAACAATCTTCGCGCTCGCGAAATGACGTCGAGGTGACCGTTCGTGACCGGGTCGAAACTGCCGGGATAAATTGCGCGTCTCATAGTCGGAAATGATGCCTGCCCGCAAAATCAAACAGCAAACCTGAAACATCAAACTTTTCCGAGTTGCCGAATTGCCGCCAGACACGACATTGCCGCGCTTTCATGCTGGAACCCCCGTCTTATAAGGCTATCGGCGTTGCCAGCACATTTTCCCCCCGATTTGTCCAGGTGCTTTCCGAGGCCAAGCGCATCCGCGACTGTTTTGGCTCTCAATTGAACGCAATCTACGTCGGGGAGTGTGACGACGATACGACGAAAAAATTTAGCGAAGCTTTCGCCCAACTAAAACTGCCGAACGATTCGCGCGTTCTTTATCAAAAAGGCGAGGATCCGGCGCTCGGTATCTTGCAGGCAATCAGCGATAACAAGATCGACATGATCGTCGCCGGCGCCTTGGAGAAGGAAGTCGTGTTGCGTCCGTTTCTTGGCAACGTCGCACGGCGTCTCGTGCGCGAAGCCAAATGTTCGGTCATGCTTTTCACCAGGCCGGAAAGCGAGCCGCGGCCGCTGCGACGAATTGTCTTCATGGCCGACTATTCCGAGCATGCACAAAAAGCGCTTACATCGACGTGGGTTCTGGCCGAGGCGGAAAATTGCGAACGGCTTTACGTCATCCGTGTTTACACCACGTTCGATGAAGCCCGCGCTGCGATATCTGCGGGCAATGAGAATGGCATGCCACGCGCGCGTACTTTTGAGGAAGAAGAAAAAGCGCTCGAAGAATTCATTCTCGCGGCCGGCCAAACCAATGTGCCGATCGAAGCGCGTTGCGTCCGCGGCAACACCGGATTTGCCGCATCGGATTTTGTGCAATCGGTCGAAGCCGATCTTTTGGTCGTGCCGATTCATCCGAGCGAGAATCCGGAGGAACGCCTGCCGAATCACATCGCCTGGATCACCGACGTAATTCCGTGCAACCTCTGGGTGATTCGCTGACGTAAAGGAACGGCGATTTCTAAATCGCCGACGGCGGTCTGCCTCCTTCGCAAGGCTACGGCGTGCCAAGGGAGACCGCCGCTCCTTGATACTTGTCGATCTTGTCTCGACCAAGGCGTTTCGCGACGGCATCATCGGACCATGGGACTGTTTAAGTCGATGCCGGAGGTGCGGACCGGTCAGGGATCGACCAGACTGACAAAAGACGAGTTTGAGAAGCGCTGGAACGCACGATTTTACGATCCGGCGTTCGAGACGATGCGGGCGGAGATTCGTCGCTTGCTCGATATAGCGTGGGACGCCTATGAGGACAGCCGGAAAAGTCCGCGCACAATCAAAGCTGGACTAGACTTTGCCGATCCCGAATACGAACTCTCGATCGAATGGCTGGAAACGCGCGCACGGATTCAGGAAGCGGAAATCGAACAGAAATCTTCCAGTTCGCGTTCCCGTGTCCTATTGATATGCGCTTCGCCACGCACTGACGAAACGTGCCCGAGCGAAATGTCGAAAACATTTCGCATCGCCCAGACTGCGCGCGAAACTATTGCCGAAACGGAGAAGTACGACATCGATTTTCTCGATCTCAGCAATCTAAACGCGGAGTACGGTCGCGTCATTTATCCGTGCAAAGCTTGCGTCTCAACCGCGATGCCGCTTTGCCATTGGCCGTGCTCCTGTTATCCGAACCACGCCATGGGACAGGTGAACGATTGGATGAATGAGCTTTATCCGCGCTGGGTTTCCGCGCACGGCGTTATGGTCGTAGCGCCGGTGCATTGGTATCAATCGCCCAGTGTTTTGAAGTTGATGATGGACCGGCTGGTTTGCGCCGATGGCGGCAATCCCGATCCGACCACCACGCATGGGAAGACGCCTGAGGAAGCGAAAGCCCTCGAATTAAAAGGATGGCATTACCCGCGGCATCTTGCCGGTCGAATGTTCGCCATCGTTGTGCATGGCGATTCGGAAGGCGCGGAAAACTTGCGCCAAGCGCTGCATGATTGGCTTTGCGATATGGAACTCATGCCGGCGGGCGGATCCTCCGCCGTTTTCGATCGTTACATCGGCTATTACGAACCGTACGCGACCAGTCACGACGCGCTCGATCGCGACATCGATTTCATGGAGGAAACGCGAAACGCCGCGCGTGTTCTCATGCAATCGATCGACGATATGAGGGCGGGGAAACTGGCGGGCAAAGCGAAGATCAAGGATCCGCGCCCGAAATAATCGGTCTTGGCTCCGAGGACACTCCCTTTCGACAAATTTTCTCTGCCTGTCATCCCGGATCCCGCCGTAGCGGGGTGGGGGATTCCTCATGAGCAGCTTGATTACACTTATTGAATTGCGTGATTCCTGAGTCTTGTGCGAGGTCGGCGCTCCTCCCAGGTCGCGATCCCGTCGCTCAGGGATGACAAACCGTTTAAGCGGCGGGAAATTTTATTTAATGTCAGACGATCTTGCGCAAAGAAACGAAATTTCATGACGCCCGAGTTTCAACCGTACGGTCTCGCGCATCTCACCGTTATCTTGCTGACGATAGGCCTGCCCTTTGTGCTGGCGGCGATCGTGCGGCGCACAAGATCGAAGAAGCTCGAGCGCCCGATTGTCATCGGGCTATCGGCCCTGCTCGTTTTGAACTACGTCGCCTACATGATGCTCGTGGGGCGATTCGGCGCTGTCAGCTGGCAGCAGGTTCTGCCGCTGCAACTCTGCGATTGGGGAATGATCGTGGTGATCGTAGCCATGTTGTCCGGTAATCAGCGCTGGTTTGAAGTGGCTTACTTCTGGGGATTGGGCGGAACCTTGCAGGCGCTGTTAACGCCAAATCTCCCTTATGGTTTTCCTGACTTTCGATTCTTTAGTTTTTTCATCTCGCACGCCGGAATAATTATCGGTGTGATTTTCTTAATGCTCGTGCACAAATATCGGCCCCGTCCGATGTCGATTGTGCGGGTGTTCGCATGGACGGAATTTTATTTTGTCATCACGATGATGGCGGACGCCTACACCGGTTATAACTACGGGTTTCTTCTTCACAAACCGGAAGCGTTCTCGATTCTAAGTTTTCTGTCCGATTGGCGGCCACTTTATCTTGTGCAAATGCACGCCATGGCTCTCCTGTTCTTTATCGCGTTGTATCTCCCGTTTGCGATTGTCGATCTTGTCTCACAAAGGCGTGTCATTCCGAGCCAAGGGAGGAACCTCTCCAATTCGCACGGCAATTCCGAATAGTGGCTCGGCTTGGATTAACGATGGTAGGCAAAGGGCTTTTTGTTTCGTGTGATCTTCGGCATATTGGGGGGTCCCTCGCTCCCGCTCGGGATGACAGCAACTGCTAATCGCATCTTCGTGAAGCCCAAGCCTCTCAAAGTCGGTCGTGTCACCATCGGCGGAAAACGCCCGGCGTTTATTCTCGGACCGTGCGTAATTGAATCGGAGAAGTTCGTCTGGCGGATGGCGCGCCAGATCGCCGACATTGCGCGAGATGAAGATGTCGATCTTATTTTCAAAGCATCCTACGACAAGGCGAACAGAACCTCAGTGCGCTCGTTTCGCGGAATCGATGCAGGCGAAGGCTGCGAGATTCTTTCCGCCATCGGCCGTGAGCTGAAGATCCCAGTCACGACCGATGTGCATTCGCCGGCCGAAGCAGATATTGCCGGCGCCAGGATCGACCTTTTGCAAATCCCGGCATTTCTCTGCCGGCAAACGGATTTGTTGAAAGCGGCGGCGAAAACCAAACGCGCCATCAACGTGAAGAAGGGACAATTTCTCGCGCCGTGGGATGTAAGGAATATTGCGGAAAAGTTGAAAGCGTTCGGGAACGACAAGTTCCTCTTCACCGAGCGCGGCACGAGTTTTGGCTACAACAATCTGGTGGCAGACATGCGTTCGCTCTATTGGATGCGTGCAGCCGGTTATCGTGTGATTTTTGACGCGACGCACTCGGTGCAAAAGCCGGGCGGAGCGGGGGATTCGACTTCGGGAGATGGCGAGCTTGCGCCAGTGCTGGCGCGTGCCGCGGTGGCGGCGGGTTGCGACGGGATTTTTATGGAGGTGCATGAAAATCCGGCGCGCGCTCTGTCGGATGGAGCGAATCAGATTCCGCTAAAAAATTTGCCGAAGCATCTGCGCATGTTAAAAGCAATTCATGCTGCTGTGTCATCGGCCGACCGCCGATCAGGTAGGGGCGATTGACCTCAATCGCCCGCGTCGAGGGCGGAAAGGATTTCCGGGCGTCTCGGCCGGCGCCGCCGAGGCGTTTTTGCGAAGGCGCGTGAACCGCCCCTACCTGGTATTGTCGATCTTGTTATTGTCGATTTTGTCGATCCCGGCGCTGGCAAAAGATCGAAAACAACGAGCGCCGGCGCCGTCGCCGAGTGAAACTCCGGGCGGCGGCCAGAGCCTGACGAACATTCCGCTAACGACCGGTCATGAGGCCAAAGGATTAGTGCTTCCCGATTTCGATCTCGATGGCCGGCTGCGCGGGAGGTTTGAGGCAAGCAGCGCACGGCGCATTGACGACGATCATATTGGTTTTCACGGCTTAAAGATCATTACGTACACGCCGGAAAAAACACCTGACCTGGTGATCGAGATCAGCGATTCGGTGCTCGACTTGAAAACGCGAATCTTGTCTTCGAAACAACGGACCACGATCAAGCGAGCGGATTTCAATATCGCGGGCGATTCGGTTGAGTTCGATACCAATACCCGCGCGGGAAAATTGATGGGGAATGTGAAGATGGTGATAACCGGCCTCAACCCTGCGGGTGGCAAACAAAGCGAGTGAGAAAATTGCCGGCATTAGCTTTGTTGTTTGTCGGTATTGCCACCGCGCATTTGCCTGCCCAAAGCGTAGCGCCGGCCAGCGATGCGAAAACAACGGAGAAGAATCTGCCCAAACCAGCCGCGAAACCTGCCAACAAGATTCCGGGCCTCGATCAGAGCCTGAAAGTGAAGGAACCGGTCACGACCGAAGTTTATTCGGATGAAGCTTTTTTCGATTCGACCAAATACATGGGCGTTTTTACCGGCCACGTGAAAGTGGTCGATCCGCGATTCAATCTTCAAGCGGACAAACTAACGATCTACGTGCGCAAAGGGGCGGATCAAGCGCTTGAGAAGGTGGTTGCGGAAGGCAATGTGGGCGTGGTGCGCGAACGGCGGGAGGCAAACGGGACAGAGGCGCGAACGGTTGGCCGGGCTGACACGGCAATCTATTCCGCCGCGACCGGCAACCTTGAACTAAAAGGAACACCGCGCGTGCAACAAGGTTTGAACATGCAGGTGGCGACGAGTCCTGATACGGTGATGATTATTAATCCGGACGGACAATTCACTACGCACGGTCCCAGCCGGACCGATATCCACCAGGAACCGCAAGAAGGGGAGAAAAAGCCGGAACCTTCGCCAAGTCGATGATCAGCCAAACCGCGTCCGCTTCGAACCGGAAAGTCGCTCCGCCGCCTGCGGCTAAGATCGAGAATGTGCTCGTCACGGATCAGTTGGTTAAAATTTACGGCGGGCGGGCCGTGGTCAACGGGATCAACATTAACGTAAAAGCGGGAGAGATCGTCGGTTTGCTCGGACCGAACGGCGCCGGCAAGACGACGAGTTTTTATATGATCGTCGGCCTTGTCCGGCCGGACGGAGGCCGGGTCATGTTTCGTGGCAACGACGTGACCAATTTCCCGATGTATAAGCGTGCGCGACTCGGCATGGGTTACCTGCCACAGGAGGAATCGATTTTTCGCAAGATGACGGTGGAGCAAAACATTCTCGCCATCCTCGAGACATTGCCCATATCGAAGCACGAACGGCGGCAACGCTGCGAGCAACTCCTTCATCAGTTCGGGATCGAAAGGATCGCGAAAAATATTGCGCTAACTTTGAGCGGCGGCGAAAAACGCCGGCTCACGATCGCTCGCTCGCTCGTGACAAATCCGAAATTGCTCATGCTGGACGAGCCATTTAGTGGAGTCGACCCGATCGCGGTTTACGACGTTCAGCAGATCATTGTGAATCTGCGCAAATCCGGGCTGGCCATTATGATTACCGATCACAATGTGCGCGAGACGCTTTCGATCGTGGACCGCGCGTATTTGATCTACGAAGGGCGCGTGGAGAGCGAAGGCACGAAAGATTTTCTAATCGACGATCCGATCAGCCGGCAGCTTTATCTGGGCGAACGTTTCAAGATGTAACTTCTGTCATTCCGACCGAAGTGGAGGAATCTCTTGCTGTTTCTCTGCGGATCTCGCTTCACTCGCGAACATTGAGAGATGTCTCAACTTCGCTCGACATGACACAAATAGCGAGCGCTTCAAGATGTAGATGTCGATCTTGCCTCAGGATTTTGGCGTGATCGGCTTTTCCCAGCGCCAGACCAAATTGTTTTCTGAATCGACAATTTCGCCGGTTTTTTTAAAGCCGCATTTTTTGAGAACGCTGGTAGAAGGGTTTGTTTTCGGGAGGGTGTGCGCTCGAACGATGCGAACGCGGCCGCTTTGACAGGCGAAGGCAACCAGGACGGTGGCGGCTTCAGTGGCAAGACCTTTGCCCTGATAAGCGGGCGCAATGCTGTAGGCAACTTCGACCACGCCCTCGGAATCCGGCGGGCCGGCGAACCCGCACAAGCCAATCATGAGATTGTCGATCTTGTGCAGGATGGCGAATCCGAAATTCCACGGATCCGGGCCAGTGGCGACTTGAAGTTGAGCACGAAAATCCGGAGATCCGGCGAGCAAGAATTCTCTGACACCGTCGGCGATGCGCATTCCGGAGGTTTTTTCATAGGCCGCGTTGCTTTCCATTAAGGCAAGTAAATGCGCGGGAACATGCGGGACGAGCGTTAGGTTCCTGGTCTCAATGTGCATGCGGAATAGTAAGAGATGTCTCGGTCCGAGCCGGACTGGCATTTTCGCTCGACATGACAAGTTTGGCAGGCGAAGCGCCCGCCCTACAACGCCATTTGTACGATATTGATCTTACGGTAGACGCTTCGCTCTGCGAGCGCGAAGCAGATGCAGAGGAGGGCGCGCCCCGCGTCGCTCGGAAAGCGACCGCTACGGTAAGAATGGATGCGTGTTGGAAATCGCGCGGTTCTCGCATTAGAAGTTAAACGTTTATGGCGCAGCCAGCCGCGACCCAGACCATCACTTCGACGAGCGATCAGCGAAAAAGCGTTCCGGTCGTCACGGTCGAAACTTTTTACAACTCGCACGCCGACAAACTGCAGATGAAATTGGACGGCCCGCGTGTCGGATTTCATCGCAAGATTCGCGAGCCCACGATCAATCGGCCGGGCCTGGCGCTTTCCGGGTTCTTTAGTTATTTCGCCGACAAACGCGTGCAGGTCCTGGGTGCAGCGGAAAACACTTACCTGAAAAGTTTGAAGCCGACTCTGCGCATCAAGCGTTTTCGCGGGTTATGCGCACAAAAAATTCCGTGTTTGGTCGTGTCGCGCGGCGGTCATCTCGATCCAACGTTGCTGGCGGTGGCGGTGGAGGAAAAGATCGCGGTTTTTCGCACGCCCATGATCACAATGAAGTTCATCAACGCCGCGACCATTGCCCTGGAGTTGGATTTTTCACCAACCGTGACCGAGTTCGGCAGCATGGTTGACATTCTTGGCGTCGGCGTATTGATTCGCGGCGCGAGTGGCATCGGTAAAAGCGAATGCGTGCTCGGTTTGATCGAACGCGGCTACAGTCTGGTGGCGGACGATGTGACACGCATTACCTCGCTGGAGCAGCGCGAACTGATGGCGACCGCGCCCGAGTTGACGCGGAATCACATGGAAGTGCGCGGCATCGGCATCATTAACATCGCCTCGGTATTTGGCATTGGCGCGATCCGGATTGAAAAGCGGCTCGATCTGGTGGTGACACTAAAAGACTGGGAGGAGCTGGAGGAAGTCGATCGGATCGGACTGGACCAGGAATATTATGAAATCCTCGGCCTGCCGGTTCCGCATGTGACGATTCCGGTCCGTCCCGGGCGCGATATAGCGCGCTTGATCGAAGTTGCCGCCATGGACCAAAAACTAAAAGGCCTTGGGCGAAATACCGCGGTGGAATTTAACGCAAAATTGCTCAGTTTGATGGAAACGCAGGACAAAAAGTAATGGGCTTGTTGAACCGGAAATCGAACACCGCAGGACGCGGGCTCAAGATCGAGAAGGACATTACGATCGTGAACCGGCTCGGTCTGCATGCGCGGCCGGCCGCGATGTTCGTGCGTATTTCGAGCCGTTATCGCGCGGAAGTTTGGGTGTCGAAAGAGGGCGAAGAAGTAAACGGCAAGAGCATCATGGGTTTAATGATGCTGGCGGCCGGGCAGGGCTCGACGTTGCGGATTCGCTGCGAAGGACCCGACGCGGACAAGGCAATCGAAGAGCTGGAGGAGTTGATCAAGACGAAGTTCAACGAGGACTGAAGAGGTTGAGCGGTTGAGGAGGTTGAGAGGTTGAGTGGTTGAGTGGGGACTTTGAAGCAGCGTCGAATCTGAATCCTCTCAACTCCTCAACCACTCAACTTCTCAACCTCTCCTTGACATCCACATTAAGCTCGCAGGTGGATGAGCGATAACGCACCAAAGGAAATTAGGTTTCAAGGAGCGGGCGTTTCCCCGGGAATTGCGAAAGGGAAGCTCCACGTGGTCCGCGATGACATGGACGATGTCGCGCGGCATCCCATCGAGCAGTCGCAAATCACGAATGAAATTGGACGGTTCGAGGCCGCGCTCATTCAGACGCGTATGCAAATTTTGGAGATGCAGCAGAAAATCGCGGAGGCGATCGGCGCCAAGGACGCGGGGATTTTCGATGCGCACCTCCTTGTCATCGAGGACCGCACGTTGATCGACGAAGTCCTGCGCAAACTGGAGAGCGATCTTTGCAACGTTGAGTGGGTCTTTCAGGAAGTAGCGGCGGGTTATTCCGAAACGCTTAGCAAGATCAATGATCCCTATTTGCGCGAGCGTGCTCTTGATATCCAAGACGTGACCAAGCGCGTCGTCCGCAATTTGCAAGGCAAAGCTCCGAAAGCGTTTTTAGCCATGACCGATCCGCACATTCTGGTCGCGCACAATCTCACGCCCTCGGACACGGCCACGATGGATCGACACCGCGTGCTCGGTCTCGCCACCGATCTCGGCAGCCGCACTTCGCACACCGCGATCATAGCGCGGTCGTTGGAGATTCCCGCAATCGTCGGCCTGCACGATGTCACCGAGAAACTCGAAACCGGCCAGACGGTCCTGCTCGACGGATATACCGGTTTGCTCATTATCGATCCAACGCCGGAAACACTGGCGCGCTACGAAGAAATGGAGACCTGGCGATCGAAGGTGGCCCGGGAACTCAAAGAACTTCGCGACACAAAATCGACCACGCGCGACGGCCATCATATTGTTCTCTCCGCCAACATCGAATTACCGGACGACGTCGAAGCGGTGGCGACGCACGGCGCGGAAGGAATCGGCCTTTATCGCACCGAGTTTCTTTATTTGAACCGCGGCTCGCTTCCGAACGAGGAGGAGCAATACGAAACTTATCGCACGGTGGCGGAGCAGGTGCGCCCGAATCCATTGATCATTCGCACGTTCGATCTCGGCGGAGACAAGCTTGCGCCCGGCACGGTGGATGTAGGCGACGAATTGAATCCGTTCCTTGGTTGGCGCGCCATTCGTTTCTGTCTCGAGAACGTCGATATCTTCAAGACCCAGTTGCGCGCTATTCTACGGGCCAGCTCGATTGGAAATGTGAAGATCATGTTCCCGATGATTTCGGGATTGGAAGAGTTGCGAAAGGCGATGTCGATCTTGCATGAATGCAAAGAGGAACTCGGCAAATCCGGCATTGAGTTCAGCGAAGCCACCGAGGTGGGTGCGATGATTGAAGTTCCAAGCGCCGCAATCGCGGCCGATATGCTGGCGCGTGAAGTCGATTTCTTCAGCATCGGCACGAACGATTTGATTCAATACACCATCGCGGTCGACCGCATGAACGAACGAATCGCGCATCTCTACGAACCGACACATCCTTCCGTGTTGCGCCTGCTCAAGATGATTTCCGATGCGGGGCACGCGAACGAAATTTGGGTCGGCGTTTGCGGGGAGATGGCCGGCGACATTTCACTCACGCCGCTCCTGCTCGGGCTCGGCGTCGATGAGCTAAGCGCGAGCGCGACTCTCGTGCCACGCGTGAAACGAGCGGTGCAAAGCCTGGCGGTTTCCGAATGCAAAGAGCTGGTCGACGACGCCCTCAAGATGCAAACCGGATCAGAGATTTTGGCGCGCTGCCTCGAACTGGCAAACAAGCGCTACGGCGATTTGCTGGGCTAAACAACTCGCTGTCATTCCGAGCCGCGTAGACGGCGAGGGACCTCACAATCCGTCCTCGATGCTCTCAGTACGAGGCGTACAAGGAACGCGCAGGATGGGATGCGAGGTTCCTCGCTCCGCTCGGAATGACAAAGCTAGCGTTGCGGCTATTTGCCCCGTGATGCAGGGGCGCCGATTTTGCAGCTGAAACAGCCGCCACTACAGTCACTCTTCCTCGGTCGATTCCGTTTCCGGATCGGGTTTGAGCCCTTCTTCTTCCATTTTGCGCAGGACGTCGCTCATGTCGTCGACTTCGTCCCAAACTTCCTGGCTCACATAGATCGGCGCCTTCTGCTGCGTGGCCATGGCAATGCAATCGCTCGGCCGCGCATCCAGCTCTACGATTTTCTTCTGCTGCACTTCATTTTCCGCACAAATGATGACGCGCGCATAGTAAGTCGCGTTTTTCAAATCGTTGATGATGACGCGCTCAACCTTTGCACCCAACGCCGTCATAAGGTGGCCGATTAGATCGTGGGTGAGCGGCCGCTCCTTTGAAATCTCGCGCATGAACATTGTGATCGCGCTCCCCACCGTTTGATCGACATAGATAATGAACACCTTGTCGTTGTTCCCCAGGAAAACGGCGCAGCCGCCGCTCGTCGGCAAAACTGCGCGCACTTGCACTTCAATCACCGTTTTGTTCATCCCGGAACACCGTATCCGCGCAAGAGGGAAAAACAAGCGAGCCCACTCCTTGTGAATAACTCGGCGCGAAATATTCTTTGAAGCTGCTTGCATGTTCGCTGCGCTGATTGATTATGCGCATTACCTCCCGTGCCGGTGCCCGAGAAAATGAAAAATGAGTGGGACGTTGATGCGGCTATCGCGGCCTACAATGTCGACGGCTGGGGCTGCGGATATTTCTCGATCAACGAAAAGGGAAACGTCGTCGTCCGGCCATTGCAGGAGGTCGGCGGCAAGATCGACATCCTCGACGTCGTAAACGAAGCACGCAGTCGCGGACTGAGTTTTCCGCTGGTCATTCGCTTCCAGGATTTACTGCGGCATCGCGTCGAAGCAGTTAACCGCGCGTTTCAATCCGCCATGACCGAGTTCAACTATCGCGGGCATTATCGCGGCGTATTCCCGATCAAGGTCAATCAATTGCGCGAAGTCATCGAAGAGATTGTCGATGCCGGCCAGCAATTTCATTTTGGTCTCGAAGCAGGCAGTAAACCGGAACTGGTCGCGGCGCTGGCCATGCACAAGGATCCGGAAAGCCTCATTATCTGCAACGGCTACAAGGATCGCGCCTACATTCGGATCGCCTTGCTCGGTTGTAAGCTGGGCAAGTCGGTTATCATCGTGGTCGAGAAGCTTGAGGAACTCGAGCAAACCATTCGCGCGGCCAAAGAAGTCGGAGTTGAGCCGCACATCGGCATTCGTGTTCGACTTTACAGCAAGGGCGCCGGCAAATGGGCGCCGAGCGGAGGAGAAAACGCGAAG
>JBEEGY010000095.1:0-3187 GCA_041167145.1 Verrucomicrobiota bacterium | reverse complement strand
TGTCGACCAGAAGATTGTTCGCAATCTGACTGCGCGGATCCAATTTCACGGCCGTAGCGAAATCGTTTTCGGCTTCGGCCCAATGACCCTGGCGCCGATTGATGTAACCCGAGAGAAAGAAAAAAGGAACGCTGTTCGGCAAGCCCGGACGCGCCCTGGCCAATTCCGCCTGCGCACGATCGTAATCGCGGTGCGCGCGAAAATAATGATCGGCACTGGCGAGGTGTGCTTCGGCGGAATCGGGTCGCAATCGAAGTGCGGTGGCCACGGCTCTTTCCCCGAGCGCGTCGCGCGTGGGCGTTGGATCGAGATCGAAAAAATACAGAAGATCGTGCGCGCGAGCGACGTAGCAGTAAGCCAGAACAAAATTCGGATCGCGTCCGGTCGCCTCATCGAGCAGCCGGACGGCGCTGCGTAAGGAAGCATTCGGATCCGGCAGTTGCGTGTAGGCGTCGACGATTTCCTTGGCCTGCAAATAGAGATCGAATGCGGCCAGGTCCTGCGTCGGTTTTTCTTCGATGTCGGCTTTTTGCTGAGGCGAGAGTTTGGCTTGCAGCTGAGTAACGATGGCCTGGGCCAGGTCGCTCTGAATAACGAAGAGGTCGGCCGCGTCACGATCATAGCTTTCCGCCCAGATTTGTGAATCGCTGCGCGCGTCGATCAATTTGGCGTTCACGCGCACGCGACTTGACGCTCGTTGCACGGTTCCCTCCAGAATGTAAGCGACACCGAGTTGACGGCCGATCTCACGCACATTGCGACTGGGTTGATCGCGATATTGTTGCACGCTCGTATGACTGATCACCTTCAAGTCCGAAACTTTGGCCAGGTTGGTCAGGATCTGGTCTTGCACGCCATCGGCAAAGAAACCGCCGGCGTTGTCGGGGCTTAAGTTTTGAAACGGCAACACCGCGATACTTTTCGATGGAACGGCGGTGAGGGACAGGTCCGCCGTCTCAGCCCGGTGTTGCCAAGGGTGCCAGAACCAATAGCCGGCAAAGGTGAGCGCGGCGATAAATGTTCCGGCGATGACCACCACCCATAATTGCTGCTTATTGTAAACGTGCAGACCTTTGGCGTTGGGAGTACGCTGAATGCCCTCAGCCGTGATGTCATAAACCCACGCCAGCACAAGAGATAAGGGAAAACCAATTGCGATCAGCGCGACGAACACCTGCTGGGTCCACTCCGGGGCATGAAAGATTGGCAGAATAGTTCCGCCGACCTGGATCATGGCCGACGCGCCAATTCCGTAAGCGAGGGCAACACGGTATACCCGCCGCCTCTTCAGTTCGCTAAAGATGGAACGCATTCTTGATCAACATACCGTGGTTTTGGTGATGCTCACTCCGGTTACTTTCTGATTTTGACTAAACCGGCGGGACAGTCATGTCGCAATTCAGTCTCGCATTCGCTGCCGGCCCCGCCCAAGATTCGCGCAGAGGTTCCACTATGAATTCAATCGCGATTTCTCGACGCAAATTTGCGCAATTACTTGGCGTGGGCGCGGCCTGCGCTGTCGCCCGGCCGGCATTTTCCCTCGCTAAACCTGTTTCGGCTGCGCCATCGGTCGCCGCGGCGGGGGTTGTGCGGCTGAGCGCGAACGAAAATCCTTACGGCCCTTCCACGAAAGCGCTTAAGGCGATGAACGACGCTTTCGGCCTGGCCTGCCGTTATCCTGATGAACAAAATGACGTGCTGATTGACGCATTGGCCAAACTCAACAGCGTCAATCGCGATCAAATCTTATTGGGCGACGGTTCGAGCGAGATTCTGGACCTTTGCGCGGAAACGTTTACGGGCCCGAACCACGGCACGCTGGTGGCGGCCGATCCGACTTTCGAAGCAATCCTCAATAACGCGAGTATCAATGGCGCCGAGGTCGCGAAAGTTCCGCTCACCGCTACCTTTGCCCACGATCTTCCCAAAATGACAGCGGCGGCGAAGAACGGTCTCATTTACATCTGCAACCCGAACAATCCCACCGCCAGCATCACGCCGAAAAACGACGTGCGAGACTTAAACGAGAAAACTCCGCGCGAAACGACGATCCTGGTGGACGAAGCTTACTACCACTACGCCGATAGCCCCGATTACGAGAGTGTGGTCCCATTGATCAAGGACTTCCCGAATCTGCTGGTGGCGCGCACGTTCTCCAAGATTTACGGAATGGCGGGACTGCGCTGCGGCTATTGCGTGGGGCAACGTGAAACGATCGAGCGAATCCGTCCGCATCAAATGTGGGACAGCGTCAATATCCTGGCTCTGGTCGCGGCAACCGCGAACCTGAATGATCCGGATCAAGTCGCAAATGGGCGACGGCTCAACAGTGAAGCAAAGACGTTCGTCATCGGCGAACTCGACAAGATGGGCTACAAACAAATTCCTTCGCAGGCCAACTTCATCATGTTCGATGTGAAACGCCCGGTCGTGCCCCTGATCAAAGCGCTGAAAGAACGCAACGTGCAGGTTGGCCGATTATTCCCCGCATTACCGAATCACATGCGTCTGACCATCGGTAAAAAATCCGAAATGGAAGCTTTTCTGTCCGCGTTCCGGCAAGTAACGGCATAGTAAGAAACTGTGGCGGCGCTGTGTTAACGCGGGATGTAATGCTTTCGGCGGTCATAGACCGCCGCTACAAAAGAAAAAGTCCGAGATGGAAGCTTTTCTGTCCGCGTTCCGGCAAGTAACGACGTGATCGAAGAGCTGTAGCGGCGCTCTGTGAGCGCCGGGTCTATTATTTTCGGCGGTCCCTTCGGCAGACTCAGGACAGGCGCCGACCGCCGCTACAGAAGAATGAATCCGAGATGGAAGCGTTCCGGCAAGTAACGGCGTGAGATCGCGCACGTCCATCATCAATTCGTCTTCATTCGCTCATCGGAGTACTCGACCGGGTCCTGCAAAAAATAGTGCCGTAGTTCGGCGTACAATTTCGGATGATGCGCGCGCAGTGCGCACGGCCGTTCGAAGAACGCTTCGGTCGACACGGCAAAAAATTCCGCGGGATTCACGGCTCCATAGGTATCGAGGAGTGTGGGAATTCCCGTGTCATCGGCAGCGCGCAGCGAGGCGAATTCAGTTCTCATCACTCCGCCCCAGGACCGTTGCTGTTCGCGCGAGGTGAGAGCCGGCGCACCATCGGCGGCACCGTTCTCAAAGTCGAGCTGATGAGCAAACTCATGCA
>JBEEGY010000094.1:0-3949 GCA_041167145.1 Verrucomicrobiota bacterium | reverse complement strand
CCAAGCGGGGAATCTCGATGCTGGTCGTTCAGAACGGGCGCACAGTTTTTGAACATTACGCTAACGGCGGATCGGCTGACGTGCGCTGGCCGATTTTTAGCGGGACAAAAAGTTTTTGGGGCATCGCTGCGCTGGTCGCGGTTCGCGATGGATTAATCAAGTTCGACGATCATGTCGCCGACACGATCACGGAATGGAAGAGCGATCCCCGCAAATCGCAGATCACGATTCGTCAGCTCCTCAATTTCACTGATGGGATCGAGGAAGCGTCCCGACTTCATCGCGAGTCGATTCGCGATCGCAACGCCATGGCGATTCGATTGTCGATCTTGGCGGAACCGGGGACAATTTTTACATACGGGCCGAGTCATCTCCAGATTTTCTCTGAGCTGCTCCGCCGTAAACTCGCCGGGCGCGGAACCTTTTCTTATCTTGAGGCAGAGGTTCTCGGTCCACTCGGCCTTAGCCACGTTGAATACAAGAAAGACGCGCGGGGCAATCCTCTGCTCGCGACCGGATTCCAGTTGAGTGCGCGGGAATGGGCGCGACTCGGCGAGCTTGTCCTCGGTCGCGGAAATTATCATGGACGCCAGATCGTTCCGGCGAATTTGTTGCAGCAGGCATTTGTCGGCAGCCGCCCCAATCCTTCCTACGGACTGACGTTTTGGTTAAACCGACAGGCTCCCAGCGCGCGCGAGATCGATATTGAAAATATGCTCGCGCTGCCGTCGTCGCGCGAAAATTGGAGCGACATCTGCATTTGCAAGAACGCGCCCGCCGACATGGTTGTCTCGCTCGGCTCCGGCTATCAACGACTCTTCATTATTCCGTCGATGAACGCATTGATCGTCAGACAGGGGTCGAATGCGAAATTCTCCGACGCGAAATTTCTGCGACTCGTCCTCGGTCGTTAACTGCAGGGGACCCCGTTGGCGTCCCGTGGGAAGCGAACCGCTTCCCGTACAAATTTTGTCCCGGCTCGTGGGTGACAGCAGAAAATGCGCGATGGCAAAGCGCCACAACCAGGTCGCCGCGGCGACCGCTCCACAGAAACGAAAATTGCGCGCCGCGGGATTGACTTGGACCTTCGTTTCCTGAACGGTTTACGGGTTATGAAATTCAAGGTGTTCTTGAGCGCGATTTGTCTCAGCGCGCTGCTGTTGAGCGATGCTTCCCTTCGTGCCGCGGATCCGGCCACCGCCGCGGAGGAACAACTGAAAAAATTGGAGCAGGATTGGGCGGAAGCTTACGTGAAACGAGACACTGCTTTTGTGCAGAAGATCACAACGGACGACTTCGCGTTCATCGGGCCGGACGGAAACATGGTGAGCAAAGGCGAATATGTAAAGAGTATCGAGGGCGAGACCGTGTTCACTGCATTTAAGACCGAGGAACTGAAGGTGCGCGTTTATGGCGACGCGGCCGTCGTGCTTGGACGCGCTACGGTTACGACTAAGTCCAAAGGCGAAGATGAAAGCGGAACGTTTTCGTTTACCGATGTGTTCGTGAAACAAAAGGGTGAGTGGAAAGCGGTTTCGGGGCATGTCACGCCGGTAGCAAAAGATCCGGCCACGGAGTAATTAGATCTTATGAATAAGTTTGCGATTGGTTGCGGCGGTCTCGTGGTGATTTTGCTTTTCGTCGGTCTCGTCATCGGGCTGTTTTTTTGGGGCACCTACAACAAGCTCGTGACCCTGGACCAGGAGGTGAACAAGCGATGGGCCGACGTGCAGACGGTTTATCAACGTCGGGCGGATTTGATTCCGAATCTCGTGAATACGGTCGCCGGCGCGGCCAACTTCGAGAAATCGACGCTTACCGAAGTGACCAATGCGCGCGCCAGTGTCGGGCGGGTGCAACTCGATCCGAATAAGGCGCCGACGAATGCGGCCCAACTTGAAGAGTTTCAGCGCGCGCAAGGTCAACTGGGCAACGCGCTCTCACGTCTGCTGGTTGTAAGCGAGCGTTATCCGGAATTGCGTGCCACGCGGAATTTCCAGGAATTGCAGGCGCAACTCGAAGGCACGGAGAATAGAATTGCGGTCGAGCGCAACAATTTCAACACCGCCGTGCAAAACTACAACACCGTGTTGCGGCGTTTCCCGACCAATATGGTCGCCGGCATGTTTGGCTTTCAGCAGAAGCCCTTCTTCGCTGCGCAACAGGGCGCAGAGAAAGCGCCGACGGTGAATTTCAATTTCGGTTCGCCGACGCCCATACCCGCGCCGACCGGCTCGCCGTAACGGCGCGAATGGTCCAGCAATCGTCCGATAGGATTTCCGGGGGGCGCACGCGGCTCGCGTGCTGGGGAAAGCGGCCCGCTTTCGCGAACTTTGCTGATATCAAAGATTATTTTGGCGAGCCGCCAAAACCAACACGCGGGCCGTGTGTGCTCCCCAGAATACTGCGTTGCCTCATCGTCGGAATTCTTTTTCTCGCTTCGTTTCCACTATTTTCGGCGGAAGTCATTCCGCCAAAACCAGCGGCTTACTTTAACGATTATGCCGGGGTTGTTTCAAAAACGGCTGCGCAGCGTTTCAACGAACAACTCGCGCAATTCGAACGCGACACCTCGAACCAGATCGTCGTCGCGGTTTTTCCGAAAATGCAAAGCGACTCTTCGATCGAAGACTATGGGCAACGTGTCGCACAAGCGTGGGGCATCGGGCAAAAAAGCCAGCGAAACGGTGTTCTTGTTCTCGTCTTCATAGGCGACCGAAAGATGTCGATTCAAGTTGGCTATGGTCTGGAAGGTACGCTGCCCGACATCACGGCTTACGACATTCGCGAATATCAAATCAATCCTCATTTCAGAAATCGCGATTATGAGGGCGGTCTGGCCGCGGGGATCGATTCGATCCTCAAAGCGATTCGCGGTGAATACAAGGGGTCAGGCAAAACACACGCAGAGCGAAACGGGAATCACTCGAGCAATATCGGATTCTTTGTGTTTCTGTTCGTAGTGCTGATGATTATTTTCGCCACGCGCGGTTCGCGGCGGCGTGGATATCACTATTCAGGATTTGGTGGCCCGTTTATCGGTGGTTGGTCGGGCGGATCGAGCGGTGGCTGGTCATCAGGCGGCGGCGGCGGCTTCAGCGGTTTTAGCGGGGGAGGCGGCAGTTTCGGGGGCGGAGGGTCAAGCGGAAGCTGGTAAAAGATGCTCACGAAAGAATTTCTTGGGAAGCTCGACCACGACCGGATCGTCCGTGCGATTAATGAAGCGGAGGCGACAACGTCAGGCGAGATCCGAGTTTACGTGCAGCGCGGGAACATGAACGGCGATGCGCTGGCCGCCGCGCAAAAGAGATTCCATAAGCTCGGAATGTACAAAACGCGTGAGCGCAACGCCGTTTTGATCTTTGTCGCGCCGCGTGCGCACAAATTTGCGGTTGTCGGCGACAAGGCGATTCATGAAAAGTGCGGAGAGCAATTCTGGCAGAGCGTTGTTGACAGGATGCGCGGGCATTTCCAGAACGAGAAGTTCAGCGACGCCCTGGTCGAAGCGATCGAGGAAGCCGGCAAAGCGCTCGCCGCTCATTTTCCCCGCAAGGGATCCGAGAAGGACGAACTCCCCGACGAGGTCGTCGAAGGCTGAACACGCGTGCGCGCGGAACATAGAGTTCCAGTCTGTGCGCCCAGCGGAGTTGTTTTGTCATTCCGAGCGGAGCCGAGGAATCTCTCACTATTCTCTGCAATTCCGAACCGCGGATACTCCGCTGAATCTGGTAAGCCGCGGCCATCATGTACGCTGGCCACACAGGCCAAAGGCCTATGTTCCTATGCTCCCGGCTGAGTTGCACTCCGCTGAATCGGAACGCCGGGCGCACAGGCCAGAGGCCTATGTTCCCACTTGCAAAAGCGCTCCCTTGGTCTTTATTCCCCCTTCGCAGCGAGTTTTTTAGAATTGCGCCGTTGGTCCCTGGGCTTCCGTTGCTAACGCGAAGCC
>JBEEGY010000093.1:0-11035 GCA_041167145.1 Verrucomicrobiota bacterium | reverse complement strand
CCTTACAGCGGGATCATTCTGGCCGAAAAAATGGAACATCTTCCCCTGTAGCTACTCGAACGACTCGTGCGCACGCAGTTTCAACGGACACGCGTTTATACTTTAGAATCATTTTACGAGTCCCAATGGCGGTATGTGCCACTGGATGCGATCGATCCGGTCTGGCCGTTGCAAACGGGATTTCAACTCGCGCGCATTTCTCCTTATCACTATCTCAAGCGGCTCTTCGATCTGACAATGTCAATGGTAGCGCTCATCCTCTCCGCGCCGCTTTTTGGATTGATCGCGTTGATCATCTGGCTCGCAAACGGAAGGCCGATTGTTTACAAGCAGCGGCGAATCGGACGCGAAGGTCAGCCGTTCACGGTCTATAAGTTCCGCACGATGGTGGATCGTTCGGATAAGGAGACCGACGATATTTACACGCGCGAAGAAGATCCTCGCGTCACGCGGGTCGGCCGTTGGTTGCGCAAGCTGCGCCTCGATGAACTGCCACAGCTTTGGAACGTGCTGAACGGCGAAATGAGTCTGATCGGGCCACGCGCAGAATGGGTGAAATGCGCCGAGCGTTACGAGAATGCGATCCCATTTTATCATTTCCGGCATCTGGTGAAGCCGGGAATTACGGGCTGGGCGCAGGTAAATTATCCCTATGGGGAGAGCGATCGGGACGCGATCGAAAAACTGAAATACGACCTCTATTACATTCGACATTACTCGCTCAAGCTGGATGCCATGATCGCATTGAAGACAGTGTATGTGATGCTGTTCAGTAAAGGACGATAGATAGCGGGATTTTTATTCTTTATTTCGTGTCTTCCTGAGTTTCTGATCGGTTTCGACACCTGAATCTCTCGGTAAAACTTAGGTACGACTTATGAAGCGATGGCTACAGGGCTGGCTTCGGGACGCGCCCCGTTGGCTGTTCCTGGCCGCGCTTGTCTACGCCCCGTGGGCGTATGGTGGGACTACGAAGGAGAGCATCGCCGGCACCAATCTGCTGCTCGGGATCGCGCTGCTCTTCTGGATGATCGCATTGCCGTTTCAACGTAAAGCGGCAGCGAGCGCTGGCGATAATCCCATCTCCAGTTGGCGGATGCCCCGGTTGTTTCTCATAACCAGCGCGGCACTCCTGATCTTGGGCTGGTTCATGACAGCAAACGCCGTTTCGATTTATGACTCGCAGTTCTATGTCTTCATTCCGGTGCGTCATTGGATCGCACACCCGCGGGGATCAGTGGATTATGCAATCAGCGCCGCGTGGATGTTGCGCGCGACATTACTTCTGGCCGTAGTGGTATTTGTCGCGGATTTGTCACGAGATTCACGCTGGCTGCTCAGGCTTTGGTGGACAATTGCACTCGCCGGCGGCTCGATCGCGTTGCTCGGGTTGCTGCAAAAGGCCACCGGTGCGGAGATGATTTTCTGGCAACCGGCGCCGGCGTCGGCGCACGGCGTGAAGGCGTTTTTTGCGACGTATTATTATCACGCGAATGCAGGCGCTTTTCTGAACCTGACGATGCCATTCGCAATTGGTCTCGCCGTGCGCACCTTTCAAAAACAGGAACCCGCAGGAGTTCGCGCACTTTGGTTAGGTGTGTCAGTGATCATGGTTGTCGCGGTGGCCGCGAATACATCACGTATGTCGGAGCTGATCGCGCTCGGTTTAATTCTGACGTTGGCGATTAAATTTTCCCCTGATCTCTTTCGCGGATTCTCAAGGACCGAACGCAGCTTAGCCGGGGTTGGAGCCGTGGTTGTTTTGATCACACTATTCGCGGTCGCGCAGGCGAGTCGCCTCGATCTTTCGATGCAGCGGTGGCAGACGTCACATGAGACACTAAGCGAAAACGGGCGCTTGTTAGCATCGCGGGCAGCGCTTACGGCGATCCCGGACGCCGGGGCAGTGGGATTTGGTCCGGGAACGTTCCGGGTCGTTTTCCCCTACTACACCGCGCCGTTCGATCGCATCACCGGTGTATGGAGATTTTTGCACAACGATTACCTGCAGACATTGCTCGAATGGGGGTGGTTAGGTGGCGCACTATGGGGGTTTCTATTCTTTGGCGGAATGGCGGCGGGAGTTAGAAATTGGCTTGGAAGAAAAAACCAGAACTGGAGCCCGCGGTATCGGCTTCTGTTGCCTCTTGTTATTTTCTCGCTAGCCGGAATCGCGCTGCATGCGTTGGTTGATTTCCCGCTTCAGATTCTTTCGCTGCAACTCTATGCAGCGACGTATTTGGGGCTTGGTTGGGGGAGCGGGAACTGGGCGCGGAATGTCAGAGCGGAAAGCTGAGAAGCCTATGCACATCACGGCTCAGAGAGTCGCCGCCCAAATCATTTCGCGCCGTTACCGAACGAATTAGCGTGTGCTGGCAACTTCGGCACCGGTTCGGCCGGAATAAGCACCCTCACCTTTTCCGTACCCGGGCGAAGCGTAGTAATAATAATAGCCGCCGCCGCGCCGGCGGGGAAGCCGATTCAAGATAATTCCGGCCGGCCGGCCGCCAGCGCCCGTCAACATGCCAAGTGCACGGAATACAGCGTTACGAGGGGTACGGCTTGCCTGGACCACCAGGCACACGGTTTGAACCAACGGAGTCATGAGAAGCGTGTCACTTACTGCCAGAATCGGTGCACTGTCGATCACGACGCGATCAAAAAGGCGCGCGGCTTCTGCGATAAGCCGGCCGAAAGATGGGCCACTTAAAAGCTCCGCGGGATTAGGCGCACGCCGGCCGCCGGTCAGGACTGAAAGTTGGCCCCCCGTCGGGGTGAGCTTTTCGGCCGCAGCGGCATCAAGACGTCCGGCGGAGACTCTGCGGACAGCGGTCCCCAAATCCATGCTGCCAACCAAATAATCGACGATTCCCACCGAATCATCTTCAGCTCTATTTTTCGAGTCGGGTGGGCGAAAAATCTTATGCAAACTCGGCCGGCGCAGATCGCCATCAATCAGGAGAACCCGATGTCCTTGTTGTGCGAGTGCAAGCGAGTAATTGGCGCTCGTAAAACTCTTTCCCTCATTGGGCACAGCACTCGTAAACAAAAACACTTTGCGCTCAACTTCGGGCCCGAGAAGTGAAAGTGACGCACGGAGATTTCGAAAGGCCTCGGCAGCCGGTCCTTCTGGCGCCTCGGCCATGAGCCGATAACTGGCAGCGCTCGGCGAAATCTTTCCATCGGTTTTGCCTGCCGTGTCTGCCTTGCCCACTTCAGGAATTGCGGCCAGGACGGGAAGTCCGAGAGTAGCTTCCGCCTGGTCCACGGTTTTGATCGAGCGATCAAGCAGATCGGCCCCGTAGACAAAACCAATCCCGGCAAACAATCCGCCCAGCAGGCCGAGGATGATTGCCTTGGTAGGGTTTGGACTGGCGGGGATGCGCGGCAGCGGCGAATGCTCGATGACACTCACTGCGGTGGTTTTCACATCTTTAGTGAGATTGGTTTCTTTAATCTGGCGCAAAACACTTTCGTAAAGCGCACGATCCGTTTCCGCCTGGCGCGCCAATTCCTGATAACCGATGGCGGCTTTATTTAGAGCGAGCGCTGCTTTCTCCTGTTCATGCACTGCGGTTTCCAAGTTAGCTTCGGCGGAACGCGCCTGTTCGAGCCTGTTTCGCAACACCGCCGGTTGCGCCAGAACAGCGCGACGCAGCCCGTCCCTCGCTTCTGAGAGGGCAGCGCGGGCCGATATCATTTTCGGATGTTTATCCTTGTAACGCTGAGCAAGCATTGGGACTCCCGCCTCCAATTGCGCAAGATCGCGCCGACGATCGCTGACATTAGGCGCCGCGGCAATACTGGGAACAGCGACAAGCGCATCCACATTATCACCCTCTCCCTCAATTTGTTTCAGCTCGCTTTCAAGACGTAAACGATCCGCTTTGGCAGCGGTCAATTTGCTGGTTAATTCCTGCAATTTATTCTCAACCAGCCCGCCGTGGGCACCACTACTCCCCGCCCCGGCCCCGGGCTGACTTCCAGTGGCGGCCGCACCGCCGCCCAATTGCAATGCATCGGGCGTTTTCGCTTTGTACTCTGCGACCGCTGCTTCACTCTTCTGCAAATTCACTTTAAGCCGTTCCTCTTCTTCCAGGAGATAACGCAAGCTGTCCTGACTAAAGGAAGCGCGGCGCTCGATTGAGCTGCGGATGTATTCTCTCCCGACCGCTTCAGCTAGACGCCGTGCCATCGCCGGATCGCGATTGGTTACATAAAGGTCGATCAAGCGGGTGCCGCGACGAATGATGGGCTTGACTCCGAAGGAGAGCGCGCCGGCGAGAGCCTCTTCCATTGGAGTAAATGGACTTAAGGCAAATTTATCAGCGGCCTGCGCGCCTGTTGCAGGAGTCGGCGCGGCGGAACTACTTGGGATGGCGGCCGGTTGACCGAGCAAGGCGCGTCCACCGTCATCGGCCAGTCCTTCGCTGCGGACAACGCGCGCGAGCAAGCTGCGGTTGATCATATTTTGCTCGATCGTGCGCAATGCTTCCTGGCTGGCGAGGAATGTGGAACGCATCCGCATGGTCGAATCGTCCGAGTTGACGACCGTCGGTTCGGCAAAGTCGACCTCGATTACAACATGCCCCTGATAAAGTTTTGGGGTACGCGCGAGATATCCCAGGGCGAGAAACAATCCCGCGATTAAGCAGAGCGCGACGATCCAGATTCTTTCAACAAGCGAATGCCAGAAATGCCGCAAATCGAATCCACGCCGCTCACCTCCGGAGTCAATCGACAAACCCGTTGTGGTGGAGAAAACCGGACCTGAAAGAGCCGAGTTGGAAGATGAACTCGCGAAGGGATTGTTACCTGGCGTGGGGTTAGTCATCTGAAATAGTGGCTACTAAAACTCGTAAGGCGCGTGGTGCATCCTCGCATCTTTTAGCGATGCTTTAAAGGGAGAGCGCAAATCGTAAGCGCTGCTAAAAAATACTTTCTCCGACGGTGACCGTATCACCCGATTCGACCCGAAAGTTGTGGCCGTCGCCCCGGGCAAGGCGTTTCGCATCAACTTTAAGGAGCTGGTCTCGCCGCCGGACGCTGATTCGCTCAGGCGCGGCAATGCGCGTGTAACCGCCCGCCATAGCGATCGCTTCCAAGAGATCAATTCCAGCAGGGCTTGTCTCGGGCATTTCGTAACTTCCAGGGCGATTGACTTGACCTAAGACTGTGAAACGCCGCTTCGCATAGCCTAACAATGTCACATTGACTCTAGGATTAACGAGGTAATCGCGAGCGTAGAGTTCTGTCACCCGAGCGGTGGCTTGTTTAAGAGTTAGACTAGCTAAATGCACTGAGCCAACCAACGGAAGACTTACGTTGCCTTCCGCGTTCAGCCGTGCCGCCGTTTTTAAATCCTCTTCACCGAATACCTCTACTGCGATCAGATCACTTGCGCTCAACTGGTAACCGATTGGCGCGCTGACGGCTGAAGCTGATGACGTGTTGCTCGAATTCCCTGGTGTCGAAGTGGAAGCGGAGTCGGGCGCAGATCGGGTTAACTCATTCTGGCTGGTTGGAGTCGTGGCACTTGATCCGGTTTGCGCAAGACCGAGCGCCGGGAAACAAGCAAGAGCGAAACCAATGAGCGCGAATCTGCGCTTGACCAGATTGCGGGCGGATTTCGTGCGGCGGAAAGGAATCAAACGACGACGACGAAGAAGACTAGAAAGTGAGCGCAGTTCGCAGTCCAACCTGATTGTCATAGAAGCTGAAACTATCGAACGAACTACAGTTTTGCCGGTGGACGTAATATACGCCTGCGGTCCAAAACCTCGTGATGGCGACATCGATACCTGGCTGCACTAAATAATAGTTGTCATGCCGCGTCGCGCTCATGCCTGCGATGGTACTAAAGTAATCGTCATTTTCATATTGGGCCGTGAGGCCAAGGTAAATCCGCTGCAGCAAACGCTGTCGCACACCCAACACGATATTAGTCCCCGCAAAATCCTGACTGGCAAGAACCGCGGAGTTGAGCGTACGCCGGCTCCCGGACAACGAGATCGCAGTGCCGTCAAATGGTTTCCAGGTCGCGCCCAGCTCGAAAACGGGCGAAATGTGTTCGCCGCGCGCGCTGTCTTCGAATTGCCGAAACTCTACGCCGGCCGAAGCATTCAAGCTGACTTTGCCGGACACTTGATAAGTCGCACGAACATTTGCCTGTTCGAACGTTTGATCGGGATTTGGCGATTCCACCTCGTTGTAACCGCCAGTCGCACCGATTCCGACCACCAGCTTGGGACTGTAGTTGTAATTGATGAAAACATTCCCCTGCAAATACCCCGAACTGATCAGGGAGGCGTAATCGAAAACAGAACAGGCAACGCCGCCGCTCACGAATGTTTTACCGGTCAGATCGTAACTCGCGTTCAGCATTGCTGCGTAAATATTCAGGCGCGTCCGCCCGCTGACATCGAGGTTGACCGAGTCGCCGGTTGAGCCCGAGGTAGTCGTCGCACTCAGCTGGGTACCATCCAGAATCTGAATGTCCTGACTGAAGTTCAGCGTCAATCGGCTGAAACGGTGTTGTGCGTCAAGCCGGATCGAATGCTGAACAGCGTCATTCTCGGAGTGGTCGCTAAAGAGAAAGATGCTCGGGGAATAATCGAGCCGGACATAATTCTCCTGACGATTGACTACATCTCCGAAACCAACAGTAATTCCCGGTGCGATTACGAAATAATAATCCGAGAGGCGATCGAAATGGTTGAGATTAATATTATCGTCGTAAATGCCCCTTAGGAGGAGCCGCAATTCATAATGAAACCGACGCGGAACAGCCGAAACATCCGAATCGTGGGCGGTTAACGTGACTTTAGGATCTAGACCCTCCGCGACCGGCAGTACGACCTTGCTCTCGCCGGTGCGAACATCAGCTGAATCCAGAGAAGCAGGCGCCGGTTGCGTCTGCGTATCAGCGCTTGCCAACAACACGTCCTGACCAAACGCGGTGGTGGTCAAACCAATCGAACTTCCCAGAAAAAGAAATACCGCGGGCAGCACTGTGAGTGTTTTCCCCCGACCGGCAAAGATTCTGCGACTGATCATCGTTGGAGATAGCAAATCCAAAGCGAGCTACTGCGCCGGCGGAGGTTGCTCCGGAGAATTCACATTTTCCGGCTTGGAGATGTTAGCAGGATTAATCGTGCCGATAACATTTATGCTATTGATGTTTCCCACCGTTAGACCCGTTTGATCCTGGGTTAGGCTTAGAATGATCGCAATAGCGTTGACCAGCGAGCCGTCATTTGGCTGTTTACTCGCCTCGGAGGCAATCAGGTTCAAGACTTCCTGCGGAAGCGGCGATGGAAAACCCACAATCAGCACATAACCGTTCATAAATTTCAGGATGCTGAATTGTACCGGGTGGCCCAAAGGCTCACCTGCCTTGCCCGTTAACATTTCTCCCGCGTGCACCTCCACCGAATTCTCGGGATGGCCTGTCTGGAAAACGACCGCATGTCCTTCCAAGATTAAGAAAACATAGGAGGTACCTTGATTTATTTGTACGCCGGTTGTGCCGGTAATCGCGGCGGTGATGGACGCAGTTTTGATTTTCGCGCCGCCCGTGCCTTTCGGTACCTGAAAAAGCAGTGCCCCCTCGCCCAGAGTCAGCTCTCGCGTCCCTTGGTTGAAACTGAAAATCGAGTTCGCTCCCAAACGGGTTAGAGTCAGGTCGGTAAAGGTCAGTTCCGTCCGCGAATCCAGCCCCGTGCGCACAGCCATCCCACCGCGGACTGCATCATTCACGACCGCGGGCCGTGGAGCCGTCTCGCCCGGCAGCAATTTCACATCTTTGATGATCTGAGTAATGCGCGCCTCTTTCAGGGGTTCCGCGTTTGCCGGTCGCGGCGTCGCAGTCAGAGCAAGAACGCTCGTGAGCAACGTCACGCAAGATATGGAAATCAATGGTTTCAATGGATTTTTAGTCGCTACTACTGTTCACCGGTGGCGTCTTCGCCATTTCGGTTGCGATTCTAGAGCCTGGCAGTCCCTGCACAAGCTTTAATCGGGGATTCTCGTTAGAACTCAGTAACGAATCGCAAAACCGTCACGGTAAGGGACCGGTTTCGCTTTTAGCGATGACGCCATGGGGCCGGTGCGTTGCGTGCCAGGAGTTCCAAACTCTCAAGAAAACTGGCAGTATCGAGAGCGGCCACCGCCTCCTCCGCCACCCGAGGGTCTTCCAACGCGATCAGCAGACTGCCGGCACGGCCGGATGTGTAATCCCTGTAGTAACCGGCGGGGATTTGATGAAACGAGCTGTCATGACTATCTCGCCAGCTTGTTTCGCCACGAAGGCAGATGACCCGAAGAGTTTCAGCATCGGCGCGCAGGGAGAATATCGCTCCAGGTCGCGCGATGACCGTTCCCTGTTTTGTTTGAACCTGGAATTCACACCGGCTCGATCCCATCTGAAGAAGCGACGCGCGGATCACACCGTTTTTCAACCGGATGAGGGCGAACCCGGACCTCATTGCATCGACCATGGCGTCCCCGTCCTTTGCGATTCGCAAGTGCTCGATCCCCAGATCCGTTTCGCTTTCCACCTCAATCGAAATCCCCGGGATAAGAGAGAGCGCGACGACAGTATCGCGCGATGTTTGGATTTGATTACCCACTGGGATCGATGATCCGACGGCAATGGGATGTGACTTTTTACTGATTTGTTGGCCGTCTCCCGCGACCGCATTGCCCCGCGCGAAGAAAACCGTCGCCATCACCTCACGCGCCTCGAATTTTTCGCACCCGCTAACCAGCGTTATGGCGATGATACCCGCGGCCAGTACTGGCGTCGCGACCCGGCGATCATTTGCTTGATTCATGGCACGCTGACAGGCCGTTGACGCTACTCTTAGCCTCCACCTTTCTATTCTTAAATGATGTCTGCAAACATGCGCTCTGTTTTGCGAAAATACCAGATGCCGGCCGACAGAATGGCGCAACCGATTAGAAGCGAAAGGGCGACGCTGTGCAGCGGAAATGAAACCGCGCTACCGCTAACGGCCCAGCGAAACCCATCGATCACGCCGACCATCGGATTGAGCGAGTAAAGCAAACGCCATTTCTCGGGAACGACGGAGCTGCTAAAACCCACCGGCGAAATGTAAAGACCAAACTGAACGATAAAGGGCACGACGTAACGGAAATCGCGATACTTAACGTTGAGCGCAGCGAGCCAAAGGCCCATACCTGTCGACACGAGAAGGGCGAGCGCAGTAAAGATAGGCAAACTGAGTAACCGTAATCCCGGCCAAACGCGATACACGGCCATCAGTCCTGCCAGGAGGACCATCGAAATCGCGAAATCGACAAACGAAACAATCACCGCGCTCGCCGGAATGATCAGTCGCGGGAAATAAACCTTCGAAATCAAATTTGCATTCGTGATCAGACTACTGCTGCCTTCGCTTAGCGCCGTGGCAAAGAGTTGCCAGGGCAGCATCGCGACAAAGACCATGACCGGATATGGAACCCCTTCCGTGGGGAGTCGTGCGATGCGCTCAAACACGAATGTGAAAACGATCATGGCGAGCAACGGGCGCAAAACCGCCCACAAAATTCCGATCACCGTTTGCTTGTAGCGAACAAGCACATCACGCCATGCGAGGAAATAAAACAACTCGCGATACCGAAAGAGATCGCGCCAATATTGTCGCTCGGTATGTCCGGCCTCGATGACTAACTCTTGTTCCACGAATCGGAAGAATTTAGCGTGAAGCTGGCCGGTGGGAAACTTTCATATTGTTTCCCTTTCCGAACTAACGCCTATTAGACATGGATTTTATGCTACGATTTGTAAAGCATGATAGTACGCGCTTGGACAGCATTCGACAGGAAAAACCTCAAACGCACCGTTAGCTCAATTGGCGGAGCAAGTGACTCTTAACCATGGTTATTCGGGCGATAAATCGCGATGTCACTAGATAGGCTACCGATCGGGTTCGAGCCCCGTAGGCTCCGAGGTTTCTGTATTACATTAAGTCTCTCAAGAATTGGGAAGAGGTTAGTCAGCCTAAATTCGCTCCTAAGGAATATGTAGAAGTGTCGCTGCGACTTTTTACATACTTGGCGAGATTTTTCTTCTCTTACAGAGGTAATCCTTCAGGATACCCGCATGCCATTAGCCGCCAACCTTCTGAAACGAACGGTTGCGGCTGGATGCATTCTCTTTGGAGTTCTTGCGCCAACGCCCGGAGGTGCCGCCAAGCCAAAGGCCACCCAAACTGCACCCGCGCCAAAAGTGAATCGGACGGTTCCGAAAGTTCAGCCGCCAAAAGGGGGGTTGCAGTTCTCGACGAAGCCGACGGCAGAAGAGATTTTCCGGGCGCGGATTTTTGAGGAACCACTCGTGCCGATCGGACGACCGCCTAACGAAGCGGAGAATGCCGCTCTCGCGTCGGCGCTGACCGCCTATTCCAAACGTTCCGGACCCGATGATTTCGCCAGTCTTACCGGTTTCTTGGAAAAATATCCGAGCTCACCCTGGCGTGCCGCGCTCCTAACTGACCTGGGTCTTGAGTATTATAATACCGCGCACTATTCCCTTGCGCTTGAAGCGTGGACCAAAGCCTGGGCTCTCGCGAAGGATGCGACAGACGCGAAAGGCAAAGGCATCGGCGACCGCGCAGCGGGTGAACTCGCTTACATGTACGCCCGGCTCGGGCGCATGGACGATTTGGAGCCGCTGCTGAACTCGGTGGCGAGTCGCGTGTTCGTCGGACCCGCTTCGGAAAAAATCTCAGGCGCCCGCGCCGGACTCGCGAATATGAACGAGCGACCGGAGGTAGCGTTTCGTTGCGGTCCTCTAGCGCTGCATCGAATCAAGTTGTCGATCGATCCAAAAAATGGCGGCGACACCACCATTATCAAATCGGCTTCGACCCAGCGCGGTTTTTCTCTGCCGCAAGTAGCGGAGCTTTCCACCAAGATCAATCTCAATTATCAGATGGTCTTTCGGGAAAAAGGCGCGCCGATCGTTGTTCCATCGGTTGTTCACTGGAAGGTTGGCCACTACGCGGCCTTG
>JBEEGY010000092.1:0-3846 GCA_041167145.1 Verrucomicrobiota bacterium | reverse complement strand
AGGCTTGTTGCACGCTCTCGATCGTTTGGTCGGCCCGAACCAGAACGGCAACTCCCAGAAGAACGATGACCGCGGTGATAGTTTTCATGTCGATCTTCCTTCGACGCCGCAACGCGCGTGCTTATTCGGCGCCTTCCGGCGCAGTCACGGCCACGGTTGGCTGGCGCTGCCTCAAACGCTCCCGGTAATTAAGAATTCCTTCGCTAATCGCGGCCGCAAGTTGTTCGCGGTATTCCTCGCTCCCAATCCTGTCGATGTCCTCCTTGTTGGTAAGGAATCCGCCTTCCACCAGCACAGCCGGGTATCGCACATTTGCGATGACAAAAAATTGCTCCGCTTTTGTTCCCCGATTCACCGATTGCGTCCGCGCCACGAGCGAATCCTGAATCAGGCCGGCCAGGCCCTGGCTCTCGACGTTGGGCGATTCGGCGGAGACGCGCTGCAAAAATGGAAGCCACGCAACTATCGGCATGCCGGTGGTGGTCTGATGCACGGCGTAATAGGTTTCAACGCCGCTGGACACCGGTTTGTTCCCTTCATTGAAGTGAATGCTCACAAAAACGCAGTCGCGCGCGCGATTGGTGAGCCCGGCTCGGTCTGCCAGCGACACGTAACCGTCGCCGACACGTGTCATGAGGGTAGCCAGGCCTTGCGCTTGCAGTAACCGATCAACGCGCCGGGCCACATCGAGGGTGAGATCTTTTTCCAAAACGTTGCCGCACATCGCCCCGGAATCCTGGCCGCCATGGCCAGGATCGAGAACGACGAGTGAAAACGGCTCCCGCGGTGGGGTCGGTTTGCGCGGCATCACGATATGCTCCGGTCTGGGGATCCACTCCCACCAGACAAGTGATGCCACCATGAGCAGCACTCCGAACCAGGCCATGAAGTTTTGCACGGCCGCACCGATAGGAAGTCGTCTCGAAGACATCTGGCCCCGCTTAATTCCTGATTAGAGATCGCACTTCCTCGTCCGACACAGTTCGGTACCGAATCGCCGTCTTGCTTGCTCGTTCAAGAATTCCCGCTTCCACACCCGCCATCTCCAGTTGTTCTCGTCGATGTTTCGCGATCGCGGCTTTTTCGGGAAGTTCTTTTAATCCATCCGCGCCGCCCGCCATATGGCCCACGCTCCAGGCATCGAGGGCACTCTGGAGAGCGCCCTCGAAATCGTTTTCCGGCTTGTGCTCGGATTGGAGAAACGACTCCATTAACTCCGTCGATTTTCCGGTTCCGCCAAGCGCCGCGAAATCCTGCCGCCGTTGCGCAAGGGTTGCGCCGTTCGTGGCGATGGCGCCGTCGTATTCCATGCGGAGAAACAGATCCTCATCCGGCCTTTGCCCGACTTCGGCAAAAAGCAGACGCGCCAGATAGGGCGCCCCATAAATTTGTTCGAAAGCGGATTTTAGCGCGGGGCTAAGCGAGTAATGCGCCAGGCGCCGAAGCGAAACGTCCGCGGCCGAGCGCGTGAAACCTTCCGTGCTCGCGACTTCGATCGCTGCCATGCGCAACCGTTCGATGTCCCCCGGGTGGCCGATCGCGCCCATGGCGATGCGGTTGTACACTTCGAAAATCTTTTGGCCGGTCCGGCCCACGGTCAGAAATAAAATGCCATCGCGAAAACCAACCGCGGCAATGGGATTGCCGGAAGCCAGTTGCGTCTCGATATATTCACGACGGTTCGCGACTGCTTCCACCCAGCGGTATGGCTCTTCGATCATGCCACTGATTTCTTAAATACGGCTGCGATCTTCTCTTCAGGCAGTGTGGTGATGCCGTCCTGCGAGACCACCTTGATGAGCGGATAAACTTTTCCGCCCCGATCCACTCCGCCGGTGGCGGTGTCCGATTCGGCGGCCGTGTCGAGTGCGCGCAGGGCCACCGTTACGGCCTCTTCTTCGTTTCGTTGCTGCAGCGGTTTTCCGCCCCAATTGTTTTCGTAGTAGAGAATTCCGCGCACCGCCGGCGATCCGGAGCCGGTCGCCGCGTAATCCGTCACTTCGAATTGCGCGCCCATCGCGTCGTAAAAATACAAACGCGCTCCCGGTTTCGAATTGCCGTCATAAGTGGCGAAGATCGGCACGACCATGCCGACGCCTTGCATGGCGAAACCGAAGTTATCACGCAACAGCTTTGAGAGCGCGCGCACCTTCCCATCCACGCTCATCTCCTGCAGTTGTGTGCGCCGGAAGTATTGGAACGAATGTTCGAGCACCCGCGCCATTTCCCATGCTGTCGCCGGCACACCGGCGATCGCCATGATTGAATGTCGATCTATCTCCAGAACTTTGTCAGCTCGGTTGTAGACCACCGTGTTGCCGGAAGTGGCACGCCGGTCTCCCGCCACCAGCACGCCGCCGCTAAACTTGAACGCGAGAATGGTGGTCGATTCCGTCGGCTTCCAATTCTGCCCGCTTGGATCGACAACCCCGAAATGATCGGGGCTCGCGAAGCCTTTCGGAGTTGCCGCTGCGTTGAACAAGCCCTTGCGGCGCAGCAGCGCCGGGAAGTCTTCGCTCGCTCCAGAAAAATTCTGGCCAAGCGCCACGAGAGGCGGCTCCATTTATTGACCCGTGCGCTGGCGATAGCGCTTCGATTGATTCGGGTCGACTTTGCGCATTTTCTTGAGCAAATCTTTCGTGTCCGGGCGTGAAATGTCGGGCGACCGCGGCCCATCACCATCCCCCTGTTTCGGACCCCACGGAACAGGGTCGTGCGGCTTTTGAGTGCGCTCCGGCATATGCGAAAAATTAAGGGAAAACGCCCAGAAGGCAAGCCAGCGCGCGGCTTTCGCGGGCGCACTTGCCAGGAAAAGGGGTCAATGCCAAGGTCATTGGGCGATGAAACTCTTGGGACTCAGCCTTATTGCGCTTTTTTTCGGCTCAAATCTTTTTGCGCAAACGTTCGCGCCCACGCCGGCCATGTCGCCGCCGGATTCGGCCCAGCTGCAAACGCTCATAAAAAAACTCGATGAGCAAAACGCCAAGATCGACATGCTCTCGCAACAGATTCTCAAACTCGAACAGCAAATCGCCGGCGGGCGTCCTGGGGTCATGATCGGCGAAGCGACACCAACGCCGCCGTCAACATCATCGCCGGCGGCGAGCACGGCCACGAGCGTTTCACCTCAACCTGCGAATGGCGGCAGCACGCACACCGTTGCGCGCGGAGAAACGCTCACTTCCATCGCCAAGATGCACGGCGTCACCATCAGCGAGTTGCAGAAATACAATCACATCGAGAATCCGTTAAAGCTGCAAGCCGGCCAGACGATAATGATTCCGGCGTCGCCCGCGCCCGGGGCCTCCCCGTCATCGTCGCCCGAATGATTGATGAATCGCAGCACAGCGTCGGCAGGTGGATCGAGCAGTCCCTTGCCCGATGCTACAGACGGCGCCAAAGCCGTGTTAATCAACATCGCGCGCGGTGCAGCGCGATCCATCTTAGATCGACCAGACTATTTGTTACAAAAGCCCGGTCATCCTGAGCGAAGCGAAGGATCCGGCCTACGAAGTCTGGATCACACTACAAAGGAAGCGTGATCTCTTCATCATGTGGGAGGTTCCTCGGTTCGCTCGGAATGACATGTGGCTCGATGATTTCGCCTTCCTCCTGGGGCGGTTGTTCCGATCGCATCTCGAGCAAACTCTGCTCGCATAACCGCGAATATTTGCCGCCCAGCGCGAGCAGCTCGTCGTGTTTTCCGCGCTCGATAATTTGGCCGCGATCCATCACCAGAATCTGATCGGCGCGCACAATCGTGGAGAGCCGATGCGCAATCACGATCGACGTGCGGTTCGCCATTAAATGTTCGAGCGCTTCCTGAATTAAGCGTTCCGTGGCCGT
>JBEEGY010000091.1:0-18823 GCA_041167145.1 Verrucomicrobiota bacterium | reverse complement strand
CTCGATTCGCGTTGGCAGAACTTTATCAAGAATGGATTCGCCGCCCAAAAGCGCTTCGTAAAGACTTTCGCTTTCCAGTTCCTGCATGCCCAGCGCGCTGGTGGCGTTCCCTTGCGGGTCAAGATCGACAATCAGAATGCGCTGACCTTTCTCGGCCATCGCGTGACCGAGATTGACGGCCGTAGTTGTCTTACCAACGCCGCCTTTCTGGTTTGCAATCGCGATAATCTTCATGGGCGCGGAACGATCATGGTCCGTAATTCGAATGTGCGGCGCCCGTCGGCATCCGGCCAAAGCAAATGATCTGGATCGGGTAGCATCTCGGTGACTTCGAGCTCGCCCGCTTTCACGAGCCAGCGGTGAAAAATTTCGAGGAAAAGATAACTCTCAAGATCGATAAAAACAGGCTTCGTGTCCTTGTCGCGTCCTTCCGCGCCGCTGCGACGAAGGGTCTGTTCGGTTGGCCGGATATAGACATAGCGCGGCAAATCGCGTTGCGCGCGCAAGCGCTCGATGGCCAGGACAAGATCCCGCGAAACGCCGGTGTAATCGCCCGGGGCAAGTTCCTCCCTCGTCACGGTCCACGCTCGACGTTGCACAATCACGCGTCCACACCGCAGCCGCGGCATATGCGGCGCCAAACCAAATTGAAACGGGTGAAACCCGAGCGGGATCAACCAAGCCCTCGCGAACGAACCGAGATGTTCGTGCGATCCAATTTGGCGCACGCACACATCGCCACTTGCTTGATCGACATAAACTTCCGCGTCCGCCGGTGCGACCGTGCGCCATTTGGGATTTCCCCGCTGCGGCGCCACGAAATTCGAGAAATCCGGGAGAGCGTCGAAAATCCGGACGGTCGTGTGCGAAGTAAAGTCGGCGGCATAAAAGCCAAAATAAAAGTTTGGCTTGCCGCCAATCGTCGCCGCAAAGCATTGATTGAGCGAAGCCTTGTCGGGACAACTCCAATAGGCGCCGTGATGCAACAACGCAGCCGGCGGATGCAATTCCGCCAAGATCCATTGATAGTCCCCGGTCGCGACCGCTTCCGGCGATCGCGCAGACATCTGCAAATCGGCCGAAGGAAAAGTGTATTCGTCGAACTTGGAATACTGAAAGTTTTCTCGAACGAAATGGCAATCAGCCGGGGTCAACTCGTACTCTGGCTGGTGTGCATGTGCTTTCATCATTTCACGAAACGCTGTCTTCACTTCCTGAAAAGCCATGTGTGCGAGAGCAACCAATCCCGGTCCATCCAGTGGCAACTTGGTCGCTTCGCAAGCTTGCAAAAACGCTGGCAATGGCGCCGCGCCATTTTGAGCCACTATTTTCTGCAAAACCGGGCGCAAACCCGCGGCCACGCGGCTGGCGACAAATGCATAGGAGTCGCGCCACAAATCGATCCATGGCGCGGCGTCGACTGTCACTTCGTTGATCAATTCTTCGTTAATCGAAAATCCGGATTCGCGAAAACACTCCTCGCCGATCGGATTCGTGGCGGAATAGAGATGACGTTCTCCGGACTTAAGCGCGGCGCCGAGCGATTGCAGCCGGTCGCGCGCTTCCTGCAAGATTTGATGTCGATCTTGCACCCGACCGGTAGCACCAAACTTTTGCGGCAGTTCGGCAAGCGGCTCCAAGATCGACAACCACCTTTCACGTGTGGGGCCTGCTCGCCATTTTGTCACATCGTCACGCAAGACGGCAAACGCGTGCGGCTCGAGCGCGGCAACTTCCACCTGGCAGCGAAGCACTTTTTTGTCGACCAGCGCACGAACGGTTTCGACGGGCGTGCCCAATCCATGAATCGGCGTCGCCCCGTCGCAACGTTCGACCAATTCAAATTGTGATGAATCGAGATCAACGCTTTCGCCGGATTCAGTGAAAACGAATTTGCCTTGGTCGATCCTGCCGTTTGGATTTCGACGCGGTGAAAGCTCCGGAAAAATTTCCGGATCGGCGTTCATCGCGGCAGCAGTGGCGTGTGCTGTCCAACGTTCCAGGAAAGTCTCGCGCGCAGCGATTCCCGGTTGGATGTCGATCTTTACGCCGTGAATTTGCTTGTCGATCTTGCCCCAACCCGTGGGTCCGAACTCGCTGAATCCGTCGTTTTTTGCTGCGATTCGCTGCAGGTATAAAAGCAGATGACGCTCACGTTCTGCAACGCGTGATTTGCGACGGGGCAGCGCACTACTGTCAGCATCAGATGTCAACAGTTCGGTCATTAGTTCACGGACGCCACCCAGACCAAAAACAAGAAGTCGTGGCAAAAGTTTTCGGCTCGCTTCCCACAGCGCCGCCCGCGCCACGCTAAGTTCTGCCTCGAGAGCAGCGTCAAGTCTGGCTTCCGCGGAGTCGACTGCGCCCGCTGCGGCCGCGAAATTCGTGAAGAACGAAGGTTGTTTTCCACTAACCCCGAGAGGCGGCCGGTTTAAACGCACGGCAATGCGCAAAGAACGAAATGCTTCTTCTGAAAGAAGGCGCTCGCGGGATTGAAAGAAGCGTTCTACCTCCGTGCGCGCTTTCACAAACTCGGTTTTTCGAGCGACTAATTCGCGTCCTAACGAGGTTGTTTGCGGCGTCCCGAGGCGCTCGAGAACGTCGAACGGCGCACCCGCCATCCGGATCAGGAAAATCGGCGCGACGCGATACGAATTAGGCACGGGTTCAGCAAAACCAAACCCGCGGGAGCTGACAAGTTAAACCCGGAAGATTCGCGGTGCGTCAGTTAGCCGACAAAGGCAATCGGATTGTGAAGACGGCGCCAACCGAGGGAGTACTGTCGACTTTGATCGAACCGTTATGATCTTCAACGACCTTTTTCGTAATGTAGAGACCGAGTCCGGTTCCGTTCTTGCCCTGTTTAGTGGTGAAGTATGGATCAAAAATTCTGTTTATCTGGTCGGGAAGAATACCCGAGCCGTTATCTTCGACTCGAATATCGACGTAGAAATCCTTTTGCGTGCAAAGCACAGAGACTTTTCCTTTCTTCTCCGTGGCGGCTTGGATGGCATTGATGACGACGTTTTGAATAGCGCGCCTAACCTGCACGCCATCGCCAAGAAGAGTGCACGGATCTTCGCAGACTTCCGAGTTGAATTCCACGCCGCTTTGCGCAGCCATTTGCGCAACGCCTTTGATGACTTCGCGGACAATCGTCGAGACCGAGAGCGATTTATGAGGTGAAGCCTCCACGCTGCCGTAACTCTGCCACATGGTGAGCAGTTCGCGGCAAAGCCGTACGTTTTGCTCGATGATATTAAGTTCCTTAACGGAGCCGGCATTTTGCGCGGTGCCATTGTCAGATTGCTCGAGTTTCTTGGCGAGCAACTGCACATATCCCCAGACGATCGTGAGCGGATTACCGAGGTCGTGCACAAATTCCGCCGAAGCCTGGCCGAGGGAGGCAAGCCGCTCTTTTTGCGCCAACTCTTTGAGCAAGCGATTGTTTAACTCTTTGATCTCCGCCGCGGCAGTTTCACTGGTGCGATGAATGCGCGTGCGCTCGACGTTTCGATTGATCACTTCGCGCATTTCACGCGCATCGAATGGTTTGCTGATGTAATCGTTCGCACCAAGGCGAAGCGCTTCCTTTGCCGTCTCCAAGGCACCGAAACCGGTAAGCATAATAACCGAAAGATGTGGATCGATTTCCCGAATCCTGCGGAGGCCTTCAATTCCAGTCATTCCCGGCATGCGAATGTCCATGACGATAGTGTCGGGCTGTTTTTCCTTGAGCAGCTTAAGGCCGGCCTCGACGCAATCAGCCGTATGAACCTGGTAATCGGGTTTCAATAGCATCCGCAAGCTTTCGCGCGGACCCATTTCGTCGTCGATAACAAGGATTTGGGGGAGATCGGTTGAGACGGTCATAATCGGCCCACCCGCGTAGGAGCTAGGCGCATGCCGCCGGGGATGATGAAAGAGGAAGAGCTCGGGGCGATAATCAAGCGAGCGAAGCGTGAAATAGTTTTTTCTGGCGCGCAAGCTGCAATTTGTGAATAACTTGCAAATCTGGTGAATAAGTGGCTCGCGATAGGCAAAAAAATATAATGACTGGATTTAATGTAGTGCTTAGAATACGGCGTGATCCGCGCGTGGTTAAGAACGCCGAACAGTTAGCATTGCTTAAGCTTCCGAAGTCGTACTCGGCGCAACCACTGTCTTCTCGAGTCTCCCGCGGACAGGCCATTGCGTCCGAGTCATAATTATGAGGAAACATAATCGAGTGGTCATTACCGGGATGGGCATCCTCGCCCCCAACGGAATTGGTCTGGATGCATTTTGGAATTCGCTGCTTGCGGGCGAGAGCGGAATCGGACCGATCACTCTCTTCGATGCGAGCAAGTTTAAAAGCCGCATCGCCGGAGAAGTGAAGAATTTTGATCCGGCCGATTATATCGAACCCCAATTGAAACCGAAGCGGATGGCTCGACATACTCAGCTGGCGTATGCGGCGACGATGCTGGCATTAAAAGATGCCGACTTAGATATCAACAACTTAGAGCTGTCAGACCCCACTCCAGTAGTGATTGGCGTTAGTATGAATGCAATGGATGTAGTTGAACGCTGTTTCGACGCTGTTCAGAAACTGGGTCCCAACCATGCGGCGCCCAGTACTTCAGCGGCATCCATTCCGTCGGCACCAGCTAACGTTATCGCAGACAGAATTGGATTTTGCGCGAAGGCTGCCACGGTTACATCGGCGTGTCCATCGGGATTGGACGCAGTAGCGGAAGCAGCGGGCATGATTCGATCGGGCGCAGCAGAGCTAGCGATCGCCGGAGGCGCAGATGCCCCGGTTACTCCGCTTGTAATGGCAAGTTTCATTGCGAACGGTCTTTCTTCATGTCGTAACAGTGAACCGCATAAGGCAAGTCGACCGTTCGATTTGGAGCGGGATTCTGGCGTAATCTCGGAAGGGGCATGCGTCTTTATATTAGAGAACTTAGAACGCGCCGAAGCTCGAGGCGCCCGAATTTATCTAGAGATTACGGGCTATGGAAAACAGCGGGACTCGGCGCCTGAGAAGCCCGCTTCTGGCCTAGAGCATTCAATGAAGATCGCGTTGGCAAACGCTCAGTTGAGCACGGATGATGTCGATTACATTTCAGCTTATGGACCAGGCCATCCCGCGTTGGATGCGGCTGAAACGATGATAATTAAAAGCGTTTTCGGTGAACGGGCTCGAATCATTCCCGTTAGCTCGATCAAAGGAGTTACGGGAAACCCCTTGGCGGCGGGCGGCCCCTTTCAAGTGGCGTCGTGCGCCCTGACAATTCGCGATCAACTCATTGCGCCGACAGCCAATTACGAAAATCCCGACCCTGCCTGCGATCTTGATGTTGTACCGAATTATCCTCGCAAAGCCAATATCGACTGCGCGCTGGTTAACGTGCGCGGGCTGGGAGGTAGTGCGAGCAGCATGGTGCTGAGTCGCGTCGCCGATTCATGAACCCAGCGGCCACTCCGACTCTCGTAGCGATCCTAATCCAGCTAGGTCTGGGATTCACGGTTTTCCTCGCGAACTCTAAACGCAAGTCGAACCAATCCTTTTTGCTCTTGTCTCTCGTCATCGGCACATGGTTGGGCTGTTTATATTTTGTTTTTGTGACAACGAACCCGGCTGTCGCCGAATTCTTTATCCGTCAAGCTTCGGCTGCTGGCTTTCTTATTCTTGTTGCGTTTAATCTACTGCGCCTTTCTATCCAAAGGCGAAGCCAACGTTGGCACACTATTTTACGCGCATCGTGGTTGTGGTGGCTTACCGCGCTTGCGGTTGTCGGGTTTTGCCAAACGAGGCTGTTTTTGCAAGGGATTCAGTTCTCGAAACCGTTACATGCAGCGACGTCAATGGCGGTACCCCTTTATGGGAAGGGATCAATCTTTTACGTCGCATGTTTTGCGGGTGCCGGTTTAGCAGTCGTCATTGCCTATGTTCGTGGCTTACGCCGAGTTGTGGGCAGTGATCGCGCGGAACTTGTGTTCACCTTGATAGGCGCCGCTGTCACGCTCGGAACGATGCCGCTGGCTACCGTTCTTGGCTTATTCATTGATCGCGCAAGTTTAATTTGGTTGGCGCCATTTCGGGTTGTCCTTTTCAGCTTGGTCATAGCGTACGGAATCGCCACGCGAAAAATCATGGAGGTAGGCCTCTTACTTCGCAGGATCATGTCCTATGTCCTACTGACCGCGTACCTGCTTTCCCTTTACGCTGCGGTTTGGTGGCTGGTTGCCACGGTCTTGGGCTCGTCGCTCGCCAACGCTCACCCCATCGCACACATTGCCGCTGCCATTGTGGTCGCTTTTGCCATGGCGCCGGCGCGCGGAATTTCACAAAGCTTGGCTGAGCGTCTCTTTATCAGCACGCGCGGTCTGGACTTTCGTGCGACCGTAAGCAAAGCGGCGAAGATACTGAGTTCGGTTACCACTCTTCGAGATCTGCTCGAACGATTTGCCAACACGGTCGCCGAAGCCGTCGGAACGGATCGTGTCTTTATACTTCTACCGGACAAACATGGGTTTTCTCAACAACATCCCATCGTTCAACCCGGTGCGCGCTTGGGCCGATTGGAGCTGGACCGCGATCAAGCGACAATTACTCAGCTTGAGTTGACTCGTGAAGCGATCGTTCTCGACGAATTGCATCGCGCCAGGCCCACCCCCCAGCTCGAACGCGTAATGCGGCAATTGGATTCGCTCCAAATTGCTGTGGCTATCGGAATTTTTGCCCGGGACCACCTGGCTGGCGTCATGTTACTTGGCCCGCGCGTGTCGGGACGCATTTATGGAAGCGTCGAGCAGAACGCGCTTCAAGTCTTGTCCGGTCAACTGGCGGTCGCGATCGAGAATGCTCGTCTGTTCACCGAAGTGCAGAACGCGAAAATCTACAACGAAACGCTGCTTGAAAATCTTACCACCGGCGTGATCGCGGCTGGCCCCGAAGAACGCATTACCGTATTCAACAACGAGGCTGGACAAATCACCGAGCTGAATCCACGCGAAATCGAAGACCAATATCTAGACAAACTTCCAGTACCTCTGCGCGAAACGTTGCGCAAGACTTTGCAGACCGGTGAAAGTCAGGAAAACCAAGAACTCACGTTGCGCTCGGGCGATCGCAGTGTGGTGGTGCGCGCCAGCAGCTCCATTTTTCACGGCGAGGATGGCGCCATGCTCGGCGCCCTCATGGTGCTCACGGATATCACGGCCTTAAAGCGTCTCGAATTGCAAATCCGACGCAGCGACCGCCTCGCCAGCCTTGGCACTCTCTCGGCGGGGATGGCGCATGAGATCAAGAATCCACTGGTGTCCATCAAAACATTCGCGCAGCTGTTGCCGGAGCGCTATCAGGACTCGGATTTCCGGGAGACCTTCTCCAATCTCATCGGTCATGAAATCGAGCGGATTGATTCGCTCGTCAATCAGTTGCTTCGTTTCGCGCGTCCCGCCAAACCGATCCTCCAACCGATGCATGTGCACGAGATCCTGGAGAAGTCGCTCCTGCTTGTCGGCCACCGGCTATATCAAAAAGATATCAAATTGACTCGTTTTTGGGAGGCGAATGTGGATACAATACGCGCTGATGCCGACCAGCTTGAGCAAGTCTTCCTCAACTTTTTTATCAACGCCATGGACGCTATGAAGACGGGCGGCGAACTCAATGTGCACACCGAGATCCGGACTGATGAGGAATGGGTCTCGGCCTTCACCCAAACAAATGGTGAGACCCATGAGATCCTTCGAATCACCATCCGCGATACCGGCGACGGAATTCGCGGAGAAGACATCCCCCACGTGTTCGATCCATTTTTTACCACCAAAGATTATGGCACTGGGCTGGGCCTGTCCGTTGTTCATGGAATTATTCAAGAGCACGGCGGCCAAATCGAAGTGGAGAGCGAATTGAAAAAAGGCACGGCGTTTCACATCCTGCTTCCGCTGGTTCGTTTCGACAGCGAGGTGGCCGCCGCATGACGTCTCCCCCGGTCTGCATTCTTTATACACAGGACCCTGATCTCGTTCGCCGGGTGAAGGCTTACCTCCGAACCATGGCCGAGGTGCGTCATGTTTCCGATGGCGACCGCCTTAACGCCGTTCTTCAACAATCGAGACCGGCCTTGTGCATTACCGATCTTCGCGGCAAGGAAAGTCGCGACCTGCTCGAACAGATTCGGACGGAATGGCCCGATATCCTGCTCATTGCGCTCGGGACTGTGCGGTCCGAGCCACTTCTGGACGCTGAGCAATCCGGTATTTACGCCGCCGAAGATTTGCAACTGGATCGCCAGCGTTTCCAGGCGCTCGTCGCGCGCGCATTTGATTATCTCAAGGTTCTTCAAGAGAATCGGGAACTGCACGAAACACGATCGATAATTACCATTGCGCCGGTCTCCCCGCCGAGGACCGAACCCATCGCCGAACGCGGTAGCGCGCCCTCCCTCCGCTTGCTTCGTTTCCCTCGGGTCTTTCGCCGGTTCGAAAATGTCGACTCACTTTTGGAAAATCTTGTCGAAAGCATCGCCGACGCCGCGGGCGTTTCGCGCGTTGGCATTTTTTCCAAAATTCGGCAAGGCGATCGTTATCGTCTCCGCGCCGGCTTACGCTGCATTCCGGAAACACACGAAGTGGAGTTTGGCGATCGGGATGCGCTCGTACGTTGGTTTGAAATGCAGGCCCACTTGATTTCGCGCGCCGGCCTGGCCCAGATATCCGAGCAAGGAGAACGCGCTCTGCTTCGCCGCGCCCTCGACACTTTTGGCGCGGAAGTAATTGTTCCGCTCCACGGGCGCGGACGAATTATCGGTTGGATATTTTTTGGTCATCGTTTAACCGGCCAACCGTTTGAGTATGCCGACCTTGAAAGTCTGATGCTTCTAGCCGAGCACGTCTCGACTGTTCTCGAAAACGCGCTCCTCCATGAAGAAACCACCTTGCAGAAAACGTTGGCGGAAACGCTGCTCAAATCGATTCCGCCGGGAATAGTGGCGATGGATGAAGAGGGAATTATTCGCTGGTTCAATCCAACCGCCGAGCAAATCCTTGGTTTGCCAGCCAAAACGGTCCTGAATAAACCAGCCGAAGCGGCCGGAGGAACTCTGGCCGCTTTTCTGCGCGACGCACTTGATACCACGGCAAATCTTCCCGCGCGCCAGTGGATCGATAATAACACGCGCCGCTCGATCCTTGTGGAAACCCGGCGATTACTCGATGGCGACACGCCGCTCGGGGCGGTGGCCGTTGTCCAGGATCTCACAGCCGAGGAAAGTCTGCGCGAGAAACAGGGTTTACTAGATCGCGCCGCCTTTTGGACAGACCTGGCAGCGAGCATGTCGCACGAAATTCGCAACCCGCTGGTCGCAATAAAGACCTTCGCCCAACTCCTGCCCGAGCGATTCGATGATGCCGATTTCCGCAAAGAGTTTAACGAAATCGTCGTCGGAGAAGTTGATCGTCTGGACAGGATCGTCACCCAGATCAGTGACTTTGCTCATCCGCCAGAACTTATTCTTAAGCCGATCGATGTTCGCTCCTCAGTAAGGAAGGGAATCGAAATCGCTCGCTCCCGTTTTGGAGTGAATGGCGGCGTCGCGGTTGAAACAATGTTACCGAACGATTTACCAAAAGTTCTCGGTGACGAAACAGCGCTGGCCGAGGCATTCGCTCATCTTGTGGCTAACGCGGCCGAAGCTGCTTCCGGTCAAAACAAGCCGCAGATTACTCTTGTCGCGAAACCGCTTCAACACGGTAAACAAGGCGGCGGCGTAGTCGTGACCGTGCGCGACAACGGCAAAGGCATCGCGCCTGATTTAAGGGATAAGGTGTTTTCTCCCTTTTGCACGACCAAGCCACGCGGCATGGGGCTCGGCCTTCCTATTGTCAAGCGGACTGTTTTCGATCACAACGGTCGGGTCGATATCGATTCAAGCACCCGCGGCACGCTCGTCAGCGTGGCTTTGCCCGCAAGCTCGCCGAAGAAGTGACGAAATTTCGGATTTCGGTTTTCCGATTTCCTCATTAGATTCGTTCGGATTTCTTCGATCTTGGGCTAAGATCGATATCTTCATTTTATGATCGTCACTACTGCGCAACTCTACAAGGTCGCCTACGGCAAGTTCGCCGTCGGGGCTTACAACATTAATAACATGGAACAGATCCTCGGCCTGTTCCGCGGCAATGTGCAAAGCAAAGCGCCGTTCATTGTTCAACTTTCAAAAGGCGCCCGCAAATACGCCGACAAACGCATGCTGGAAGCCATGCTGCGCACAGCCGAGCAAATATTTCCCGAAACCATTTTTGCCGTGCACCTCGATCACGGTGATGAGGAAACCTGCTACGATTGCATCGACTCGGGTTTCTACAGTTCTGTCATGATCGACGCCAGCCATGAACCCTTTGAAAAAAATGTGGAGATCACGAAACGCGTCGCGGACCGAGCGCATGCCAAGGGGATCAGTGTGGAGGCAGAACTCGGAATGCTGGGCGGTGTCGAAGAAGACATTAAAGTGGATGAGGGTCACGCTTCCCTGACCAATCCCGACGAAGCAGTCGTTTTCATTAAAGAGACGAAATGCGATTCACTCGCCGCTGCCATTGGCACCAGCCACGGCGCCTACAAGTTCAAGGGGCAGCAATCGCTGCACTTCGAAGTTATCGAAGGTATTCGCGATAAATTGAAGGAAGCAGGGTTACGCCCCATCCCGATCGTGATGCATGGCTCTTCGAGCGTGCCAAAATCTGAGGTCGAGCGCATTAATGCCGCCGGCGGCAAGCTCGACCCCTCGGCCCGCGGTGTGAATGAAGAAGAATATCTGCCCGCCGCCAAACTTGGCGTGACCAAAGTGAATATCGACACTGATGGCCGGCTCGTTTGGACCCGCGTTCATCGCGAATTCTTCCGCGATCATCCGGAGCAATTCGATTTCCGGCCACCGGGGAAAATATTCGTCGAGGAATACGCGAACTTCATCGCGCATAAGAATGGAAAACTCGGCTCGGCCGGACAACTCGACGCTGTGCGCGCGAGTGTAAAATCGTAAGATCGACATCTTCATCTCGCGGAGAATCCGCCAGCTTCTCGAATCAAGTGACCTTCACGCTTCAGGAACTTGCAGAGATGTCGGGAGGTGAGTTGCGCGGCGATCCTACAGAGAAAATCACCGGCGCTGCCTCGCTCGCCGAAGCCGCGCCGGGTGAAATTAGTTTCTTTGGCAACCCAAGATACGCGCCTCAACTGCGCAAGACTCGCGCTTCCGCCATCTTTGTTCCCATCGATTTTTCCGAAAAGATTGCCGCTGCGCAGATTCGTGTTTTAGATCCGGCTAAGGCCTTGGAGCAGGTCGTCCTAAAATTCGCGCCGAAGCCGATCGCCTTTGCGCCGGGCGTTCATCCGAGTGCAATTGTCGATCTTAGCGCCAAGATTGGAGATCGCGTTTCGATCCAGCCACATGCCGTTATCGAACCCGGTGCCAGTATCGGCCCGAATTCGGTGATTGGAGCCGCTTCTTATATTGGTCACGAAACAGTAATCGGCCCTGATTGCCTGATTTACCCGCACGTTACGATTCGCGAGCGCACTCGCATCGGCGCCCGCGTCGTCATTCACAGCGGTGTTGTCATCGGGGCCGATGGGTTCGGCTTTGAGCCGGCGCATGGTCGCTACCAAAAAGTGCCCCAGCTCGGCATTGTCCAAATCGATAACGACGTCGAGATCGGAGCGAATACGACTATCGATCGTGCTCGTTTTGGCCGCACCTGGATTCAGGAAGGCGTCAAGATCGACAATCTCGTTCAAATCGCGCACAATGTAATCGTCGGAAAGCACACCGTTATTGCCGCCCAAACAGGTATTTCCGGCAGCACTCGTGTCGGGGAGAGCGTGTTGATGGGGGGCCAGGTTGGCGTGGCCGGCCACATCGAGATTGGGGATGGCACTGTCGTGGGAGCTCAAGCTGGCGTTACGAAGAGCATTTCCGGCGGCGCCTGGTGGTCGACACCGATTGTGCCGTTGTCGCAGGCAAAGCAACAAACAGCATGGCTCCATCGGCTCGGAAAGCTCATTGCCCGGGTCAAAGAGATCGAGAAAAAGCTAGGCTTATAAACGCGGGCACTGGTTCGATTTCATCCTGCCAAGGGCAAGCTGTAGTTTTGGAAGCGGACATGTTTCTTGAGAAAAAGCAGCGGCAATCCGTGGGGTGGCAAGGTTAGTGCTTTTAGTGGTTATAGAAATTATAAGCACTTATGGAGGTACTCAACCGCGACTCTTTTCAGTTTCTCATCGTCGATGATGATCCAACCATCGCGAAGTTTCTCGTCACTTATCTACGCCAGCGGGGACATACCTGTCACTCCCTCACCGACGGCTTCCAAACCGCTGCCTGGCTTGCCCACCATGACTGCGATGTAGTAATTGTCGATCTTAAGATGCCAAAAGTAGACGGGATCACACTCATCTCGTTCATCCGTGAGATAAATTCGCGGGTGCCCATTATTGTTTTCACCGGGCTCGGCTACAACGAAGAGCAAATGCATACGGCTCTACGCGCCGGCGCGAATGGCTATGTAAGTAAGAATTTGCCGGTCGAACAGCTTTACTGCGTGCTTTCTCGCGTGCTTGCCAACTCTCAGCAGAGGGCCGACCGCGAAGTGTTCACAGCCGAGTGCCCGGCATTGTTGGGTGCGGCGTAGGACGGGAAAACGTCTTAACGCGACCGTACTTCAATCAACAGCCCGCGTAGCGCTTCGGGCGACATGGCTTCGGCGCCAAAAGCCATAACCGTGTTTCGTTCCATGGAATCGGACGTGGCTACGACAACATCAAAGTCCGACGCGTACTTCGCAGCAAGGCGCTCGATGAGAGTATCGGCAGTTTGGCCTTGGCGCGAATAGAAGATCTGTATTTCACCCGGATCGGACACTTGAGTTACTGTTGAACCGCGCCCGTCGAACACGACAACGACGTGGACTCCACTCCAATCTTGATAATCCCGGAGTTGTTTAGTGAGGGCTTCGCGTGCGAGTGACATTCGTCGGTCGTGTAACGCACGTAACTCCGGCCAGGCAAAGATCACGCTGTGCCCATCGACAATCAGATATCGCGTGCGCATCCGAATTCGCTCGAAACGAGCCAGGGCCCCTCTTCTATTCTACTGCTCCGCGGCCAATTGTTTCTTCGGCTTCGGTTTGGGCGACTCGCGCCGCGTCCCCCTCACGGCAACTCTCTTGCGTTTCAGGTACGCCGTCCGTCGTTTTCGTTTTACTCTAACTCGATGTTGCTGACCCATGAAAGTTCTATAGATGCGCACCGTCGGAGATGCAACGAGGAAGCGACGAAGCCGGTTCAATGGCAATGCCGAATAAGCGTGGCGCTTTCAGATTGCATTTCCTGCTCGGCCGGGATTACAACAGTTGCACTCTCAATCCTGCTCCCCCTATGACTCTTGCCGCCCCCACGCCCAAGAACTTGATCGGCCTTTCCGCGCTCCTCTTAATGTTGGCTGTCCTATTTGGCGTTCTTAATGTATCCAAAGTGAAATCGCTTCGCCTTGGTGTTACAGACGCCATGACTGCTCGCGACGCCGCCGAGCATCGTCGCGTGGCCCTGGAAGAGGAATTGAAGACCCGCGAAGCGAATGTCACGACCGCCAACGGCAAGGCTTCGGGGACAGAAGGCAGGACCGCGCAAGCGGAAGCCGAGCTTGTCAAAACCCAGGCCGAGAAGGCCGACCTCCAGGCAAAGTTGCAAGCCAACGAAGCTGAAATTGCCGCACTGCAGCGTCGCATTGACGAAGTGACGACAAAGCCATCTGCCAACCCGGGTGCACCATCGACAATTGAATTGCAGGCGCAGCTCGATGACGCTCGCAGCCAACTCGACGCGGCCGAACGTGAGAAAACCTTGTTGTCGGAAAGAGTTCACGTCGCCCGAGAGCGCACATCCCAATTCGAAGAAGACAAAAAGCATCGTGAGGCGGTGTCCCAGAAGACGGGCGTTCGTGGAACGGTTTTGGCCGTCAATCAGGCTTACAATTTCGTCGTGCTCAATCTCGGCAGCCGGCATGGTGTAGAATCGAATGCGGAGATGCTCGTGGTCCGCGGGGGAATATTGATTGGGAAAATTCGCGTTTCTTCGGTTGAACCTTCCACTGCCATCGGCGATATCGTCACTGGCAGCTTGGCGCGAGGGGTCCAAGTGCAACCTGGAGACACGGTTATTTATGCTGGCAATTCCTAATCTAGAAAAAAAAGTCGCGAGCTTCTTGTTGCTCGCCGGGGTCACACTACTCGTTTCTTGTGCGACACATAAAGACACACAGCTGGTTTCCGATCCGGATCAAAAACCTGAGTCGGCAGTTCCCTGGAACAAGCAGGAAAAATGGGAATCTCAGGGAGGTGCGGCCATGGGGGGCATCGACAATCCTACTGACCGGCGCTGAACGCCGCGGCATGAGGCAGCCGATCGCAAGATCGACCATCTACTCTTCGATCAAATCCAGAAACCGGCCGGAATGACCGCGTTCTTGGGCACAATGACAATGCCGTCGCGGATGAAGTAATTGTCCCCGTCGAAATCGGCCGGTTTTCCTTCGGGCGTAATTACAACGCCGTCCGCGATGCGCGCGTTTTTGTCGATAATCGCGCGGTCGATTACGCAGTTGCGCCCAATTCCAATGGCCGGTTGTTGCGCATCAATCTGTCGCTCCTGCTCGAAGTAATCCGCACCCATCACGATGCTGTTCCGAACAGTGGCGCCGCTCTGGATAATGCTGCGCACGCCGATCACGCAGCGTTCCAAATGCGCGTCTGAAATGATGCAACCATCGGAGATGATCGCCTGGCGCAAGATCGCGCCGTTCACTTTACTGCCCGGCAAAAACCGCGGGTGCGTGTAGATAGGCGCGTTCGCATCGAAGAAGCTGTACTCGGGAATGATTTCGGTAAGATCCAGGTTCGCTTCGTAAAAAGCGCGCACCGTCCCAATATCTTCCCAGTAGCCCTGAAAAATATACGCACTTACGTTTCGATGCTCGATCGATTGCGGGATTACGTGCTTGCCGAAATCCGCCAAATCGTTGTTCAGGCATTCGACCAGCACGTCGCGGTTGAAAATGTAAATGCCCATCGAGGCCTGAAATAATTCCTCTTCTTTGTCTGACCCGATCTCATCAATGAGCTCGCGGCTCATCTTCATTTCCTCGAGAATGCTGGCGTCCTTCGGTTTCTCCACGAAACGTGTGATGCGGCGATCGGCGTCGCTTTGCATGATTCCAAACTCGGAGACTTGTTCTCGATGGATCGGTTTGGTCGCGAGCGTGATGTCTGCGCCGGAACGAATGTGCTGGTGGAGCAGTGCGCGAAAATCCATCCGGTAAAGTTGATCGCCGCTCAAGATCAGGAAATAATCAAACGGCCCTTCGAGGAAGTAGCGCATGTTCTGCCGAACCGCGTCGGCCGTTCCCTGGTACCATTCCGATCCTTCGGGTGTTTGCTGCGCGGCAAGAATATCGATGAAACTGCGCGAGAAATTGTCGAACTTGTAGCTCGCTTGAATATGTCGATGTAACGAGAGGCTGTTGAATTGGGTGAGCACATAGATCGAACGCAGCCCGGAATTGAGGCAGTTGCTGATCGGGATATCGACCAAGCGATATTTTCCGCCCAACGGCACCGCCGGCTTGGCGCGATCTTTCGTTAGCGGGAACAAACGCGTGCCCGCCCCGCCCCCCATGATAATCGCAAGCGTCCGTTGCGTGGTACCCGGCGGAAGCGCTGGCGTGTTCGCGACGGAAGTCGCAACCATGGATTCCTGCCTGGACCGATTTTGGGCTGCCACGCTTACAATAACTCAGCGACCACCCGTTCCAGCAACTGTAGAATTATCGAAGCATTCCCCATGGAGGGCGTCTCTTTCAGTTCGGCAGTTGGCATGACCGACGCTACTGTTACATGTCGGATCTTGCGCGCGAGAAACGTTGTGTCACGCTTCCTACCCATTTATGTGCGGAATTGTCGGTTACGTCGGTCGCTCTGAAGCAGCGCCCATTTTGCTCGACGGTCTTCGTCGCCTCGAATATCGCGGCTACGATTCCGCCGGCGTCGCCATCGTCGATGGCGACCACCTGGAAACGCGCAAGTGCGCCGGCCGCATCGCCTCACTCGCGAAGTTAATGTCGGAAAAACCCGCGCCCGGTTCGTACGGAATCGGCCACACGCGCTGGGCTACGCACGGCAACGTCACCGACGACAATGCGCATCCGCATTTCGACGCCAGCGGCAAGATCGCCATCATTCACAACGGTGTGATCGAGAACTACCAGGCTCTTAAAGAGCAACTCGCCATCGAAGGCGACGACAAATTCATTTCGCAAACCGACACCGAAGTGCTCGCACATCTGATCGGAAAAATTTATCAACAGCTCGACGGCAAAGACTCAAAGGCACGGTTAGTCAACGCGGTGCGCGCCGCCTTGAAGCAAGTTATCGGCACCTACGGCATCGCCGTTGTGCACAGTGACATTCCGGATTTTATGGTCGGTGCGCGGCGCGGCAGTCCGCTCGTTCTCGGGGTTGGTAAAGACGAAAACTTTTTGGCGAGCGACGTTAGCGCAATTGTCGCTTATACGCGCGACGCGGTTTACCTGAACGACTTCGACATCGTCGCGGTCGAGCGTGACAAGTTCGAGATTAGCTCGCTCGCCGGTGAAACGGGCGATCACGAAATCAGCAAAGTTGAATTCACGCAGGAGGATATTAAAAAAGGCGATTACGCGCACTACATGCTCAAGGAAATCTTTGAGCAACCCAACACGGTGCGCGACGCCATGCGCGGCCGGCTTACCGCGGACGAATGTACGGCCAAGCTCGGTGGATTGAATATGACGCCGGCAGAATTACGCGATGTTGCCCGTGTTGTACTCACGGGGTGCGGCACCGCCCTGCACGCCGGTATGGTGGGTGAATATTTGATCGAACAACTCGCCTCCATTCCCACGGAAGTGGAATACGCGAGCGAGTTCCGCCATCGTAACACACCCATGACGGCGAACACGCTTGTTTTTGCTATCAGCCAAAGCGGCGAAACGGCGGATACGCTTGGCGCATTGCGCGAGAGTCGCCGCAAAGGCTATCGCACGCTTGGTATTTGCAACAACGTGGCCAGCACCATCGCGCGCGAAAGCGACGGTGGAGTTTACATGCACGCCGGGCCGGAGATCGGCGTGGCCGCGTCGAAGTCGTTCACCTCACAACTCGTCATTCTCACTCTCATCGGCCTGCTCCTGGGCCGAATGCGCCATCTTTCCACCGCCGAAGGCAGCCGAATCATCGAAGCACTCGAGGCTTTGCCTGAACAAATCGAGACAGTTTTGAAATTGAGCGATCACATCAAAGCTATCGCGAACAAATATGTCGATGTTAGCGGTATGCTCTTTTTCGGGCGCCAATTCAATTTCCCCATCGCGCTCGAAGGCGCACTCAAAATGAAAGAGATCACTTATCTCTTCGCCGAAGGCCATCCCAGCGCCGAGCTCAAGCATGGCATCATCGCGCTCGTGCGTCCCGATCTTCCGTCCATCTTTATCGCGCCCGACGACGCCGTCTTCTCGAAAAATCTTAATAACATCGAGCAGGTCAAAGCGCGAAAAGGTCCTATCATCGCGCTCACCAGCGGCAAAGGCGCGAAACAGCTCAAGGGACTTGCCAATGACGTCATTGAGATCCCGAGCGTTCCCGATGCGTTGAGCCCGGTCCTTACTGTTATCCCACTCCAGCTTCTCGCTTACCATCTCGCGGTTGCGCTCGGGCGCGATGTCGACAAGCCGCGCAACCTAGCCAAGAGCGTCACTGTCGAGTAGTGGAATACTTCTAGTTAAGATTGCTCTTTCGCAACTCGGTCATCACCGCCGTTCCGTTCTGCGTCAGGATGACATGTTAACCCCACTTTGCCAGCCGTGCGCAGAAGTGTTCGCGCGAGACTAGGTCGTCTCCGCGACGAGAATCCTGCTCTTCGGCGCATCGGCTACTTTGGGCCGGATCGATGAACCGCGCCCATTCTTATGCGCGTGGCACCAAGTGAATTCCTTGAATCCCGTCACCAGGCGCCGGAACGTTGGCAAAAGCGACTTCGATGGCGGCAAGTAACTCCTCTGCATCGTAAGGTTTTTCGAAAAACGCTGCTGCTCCCAGCTCTTTGGCCTTTTCGCGCAAGCCCGGCTGTTTGCTCGCTGTGAGAAAAATAAACGGGGTGGCCGCCGGAAGGAGTTCCTGGATTCTGTCCGCGACGGTGAAGCCGGTGCCCGCCGGCAGGGAGATATCGAGCAGGACGAGATCCGGGTGGGTCTTGACCGCAGTGCTCACGCCAAGCAAGGCATCGCGAGCCACAGTGACTTCGTAACCGAATGACTTGAGGCGAATGGCCAGGGCCTTCGCGATGTTCTGATCATCTTCGACGATTAGGATTTTCTTCATATGTCTTTCATTGTTCGCTTCATTGGTTTTGTTCATGGTATTGGTGGTGATTAAATTCGATTGGTTCTGAGTTACTCGGCCGATGTTCTGGGGGCGGGCTTTAAAGCTTATACACGCCCCATTTCTCGACGACGGGGGCGCCAACCAACGCGAGTTGAATTGCTCCGAGTAGGTCGTCCCATTCGTAGGGTTTTTGGAAGAACGCCGCGGCTCCGAGTTCTTTCGCCTTGTCGCGTAGACCGGGCTTCTTGCTCGCGGTCAAAAAGATCAGCGGCGTCGCGGTGGGAATGAGCGATTGAATGCGCTCGGCGACGGTGAACCCGTCACCCGCGGGTAACGAGATATCCAGCAGAACCAG
>JBEEGY010000090.1:0-5660 GCA_041167145.1 Verrucomicrobiota bacterium | reverse complement strand
GTACCGGCGATATGGAAATGTCCCGCGAGCAACATATCGACACGAATTTTGGCGAGAGCCTTCATGGCCAGTCGCGCGCGAAGCACGACGCGATCGCCATGCACTCCAGGCGGCAGGTCGAACGGATGATGCGTGACAACAATCTTCACGTGCGCCGGCGACACCGTGGCAAAGCGCGCGCGCAGTTTCTCGAGCTGCTTGCGGCTGATCCGGCCGTTCTTGCCGGTGAGCGCGCGCGTTGTGTTCACACCGGCGACGGCCATCTCATCATCGACATAGAACGGCTCCAGGTCCTCGGAGATAAAACGCCGAAAGCGGTCGAGCATGCGGAAGAGCCGCGCAAATACGTTGTGCAGGGGCACGTCGTGATTTCCGGGCACGACAATTTTCGGGAACGGAATCGCGTCGAGAAATTTGCGCGCCTCTTGATACTCAACGATTCGTGCACGCTGAGTTAAATCCCCTGAAATCGCGACCAGGTCGGGTTTGGTCACGCGGAGGAAGTCGAGCAGTGGCGGAAGAATGGCAGAATCGATACGGCCAAAGTGCAGATCGGAAAGATGGACCAATGTTCGCATCAGCAGTTCAATTCTGCGGAACGATCACGCGCAGCGCACCGTGCCGCGATCGATAATGCAACGGGGATTCCATCCACTTCACTTCTCCATCGGCCGCCACCAGCACCACCTGACGGCGCATTTCAATGAAAGCCTCCTCGACGAGATACCTCTCGAAATCTTTCTCCTGACTCAAATGCCCGAGCAGCGCACGCAGAGCGAGGCGACTCAATCCCCAACGCCCGACACGGTGCGTCAAATAAAGGCCGAGTTTACCCGTGTCCAAATGGCGGCGCGCGCCAATGCGAAACCCAGTCACATCGTATTCGTTGTTACCGATAAAGAGAAAGGCGGTCTGGCGCCTAAGCGTCTTGCCTTCGACCTCAATGCGAAGATCGAGAAATGGAAAGCGGCGGAAGGCGCGCATCGCTGCCCACACGAAGGCCGGCCATTTTCCCATTCGTAATCGCATTTGTTCGGCGACGCGACGGTGCACAATATGCGGATAAATTCCGAGACTCGAATTGTTGACGAAAACGCGGCCGTTAACCTCGCCGACGTCGATTGGCCTAACATGACGATCGACAATCGTGCGTACTGCACCGTCGAGATCGAGTGGAAGCTGCAAATCTCTAGCGAAATGATTCAGCGTGCCGAGCGGCAACACGCCCAATGTTTTTTCTGTGCCCGCGAGGACGGTCGCGATTGAGCTAACCGTTCCGTCGCCGCCACCGGCCACAATTGTGTCTTCGGTTCCCGAGGCAGCTTCCCGGGCCAGCGCAGTGATATTCCTGGTGCCATCCGGCACAATGATTTTCGGATTAATCCCGGCCGCGCCAAACAATTCGGCGACCCTCAATTTCACGTCGGCGCGTTTCGAGGCGGTGCCAGCGCGATTGTTGAGAATAATAACCATTCTCTATCCAATCGCGGCTGCGCGACTGCGTGATCCGGTCCGTTATCGCAGTCCTGACAGAAGACGCGGCGAGCGTCGGAAACTGCGGCTGAGACAGCCGCCTCTCCATCTGCATATTCCAATTCGCCAATTCGATAGTTTCGATTCTTGAACGCGAATTCTGAACTGAACGGCCGGAACATAGACTTCCAGTCTGTGCGCCCAGCGGAGTTACACTCCGCTGAATCACGGACAGCGGGCAACATGCCCGCTGGGCACACAGGCCAGAGGCCTATGTTCCAACTCGCAGCTGTAGTGGCGGGCGTGCCGCCGGCAATGGTTTGAAACCGCGGCCGACACGGCCGCCTCTACACTCAACGCAGGATCGAATCGGCCGGATAGACGACGCCGTTCTTTATGACGCTGTCGATGTCGGACGCGCGCGCGATGTCTTCGATCGGATTCGATTTGAGAATAACAAGATCGGCTAAATTGCCATTCTCGATCTTGCCGAGATGCGCGCCGGTCTCACCGCCGAAAAATTTGGCCGCGTTGGCCGTGGCACATTGCAGGATTTGCATCGGTGTGAGACCGGCTTCCTTCATCAGCTGAAATTCGCGGAAGAGCGCCGGACCGTGAATGGTCCCGATGTTTCCCGCGTCCGTTCCGGCCGCAATGGTAACGCCGGCGTCCTCCAGTTTCTTCAGATTCTTGAACGCGACATCGTAAGTCTTTTTGATTCGATCGAGCACAGTGTCAGGATCCGCTAGCGCGGTCTTAATGCGATCCGGTATCCCGTCCTGCACTTGCCCGTCACCTGGCGCTTCGCGTCCGCCTCTCCCTGAGGGAGAGGATTGAGGTGAGGGTTTCAAGCCCGGAAGCTTCGTAACATCTAGCGTCGCGATTACATCCGGATTGCCCCATGCTTTCTCTTCCGGCGTCAGGTTCAACTTGTTCGCGAACGTGCGGCTATAGCGTTCAAAGACAACCAGCGTCGGTGTCAGGATTACATGTCGATCTTGCAACAACTTCACAAAACGATCGTCGATTTCTTTGTCGACGACGCTGTGCACAAGCACGTCCGCGCCTTCTTCGATCGCAGCCCGCGCCGTCTCCAGCTCGGTCGCGTGCACGGCGACGCGCAATTTGCGCGCATGACTTTCTTCCACGGTCGCGCGCACGATCGGACGGAAGCTATCGACCGGATGATCCTTGTCGACGATGTACCAAATTTTGACGAAATCCGGATTGTTTGGCGCGAGCTTGCGCACGAACTCGCGGGCTTGATCGGGATTGTCGATCTTGACGATGGGCGGGTCGCCCAGATCAAGTTGCGGCCGAGAGACGCTCGAGATCAACGGTCCGGCCACGGCCACGCGCGGCGCTTTCGCGGTTGAGTTGGCGATCTTGCGCACTTCGAAATTCCAAAACGGCCCGCCGATATCGACAACGGAAGTGATACCGCTGCGCAAATAGCGCTGGAAAGTGTCGGGCAGATTCTTCTTCACTAATGCGATTTCGTCGGCGTACGGGCGAATCTTGGTAAGATCGACACCGTCCGGCCGCGTGAAGAGGCCGCCCGATTGGAAGAAGTGGACGTGCGTGTCGATGTAGCCGGGCAAAATGAATTTGCCCTTGCAGTCGATGATGCGCGCACCCTTTGCGGTGCTCAGTCTTTCCGGCGGAGCGACGACGTGCGCGATGCGGTCTCCGTCGATAAGAACCGTCGCGTCCGGAAGAATCTGGTTGGTGTCGGGATTGATGACGGTCCCGCCGACAAGCGCGATTTTTTCGGCGTGGGCGGTGGCAAGTCCGACCGCGAACACAAAGCATAATAAGGTTTTCATAAGCGAATCGTTGTAGCGGCGCTTGTATCAAGGGCCGAAACTAAAAACAAGCGCTCGCCGCGGCGAGCGCCTCTACAACTCCGCTAAGGCTTACTTCTACCGTGCACGAGCGCAGCGGCTTCGCGATCAATCGCGGCGTGATCGAGATGTCGCGGCTTCAGATAAAATTCGTCGATGAGAATTTGAACAAGGGCGGCGGCGGGCACAGCGAGGATGGCCCCGAGAATTCCGAACAATGTTCCCATGGCCAGGGTGAAGAAAAGGATATTGACCGGGTGCAATCGCATCTCTTTTCCGAGCACAAATGGAACGAGGAAATTCAGTTCCACCTGGTAAACCAGGAGGATCACAGCAAGCGCGAGCCAGAATTTTGTCGGGCCCAAACTCAAAGCGACAAAAAGGATCGGAATGGCGACAAGAAATGCGCCAACGTTGGGCAGGAACTCCCCAAGAAACGAGAAGACGCCGAACATGACCGCCGGTTGCACGCCGACCAGCCACATTCCCGTTCCAATCGAAACGCCGGTGATGACGCCGTTAATGAAGACGCCCCGCGCCCACATGGTCATTTGATGCATGAGCCGCGCGAGCGTGCGGTGCGCTTGTTCGCGATAACGTTCTGGGGAAAGCGCGAGATATCCGGCCACGAGCGGCTTGGGATCGACCAGTACGAAGATCAGCAACAAAATGGCGAGCGCCACGCTCAACACGCCGCCGACCAAACCGATTGTCGATCTTAGCAAGATGTTGCCGACCGCGCCCGCAGCCGCGCCGATCTTTTGAGCGATTTCGTCCGTTTGAGGCAAAGCCTCGCGCATTGCCGGGTAGCTTTGCGCGAGCGAATCCATACGCGTGCGGATGCCTTGCCAAACTCCCGGAGCGTTTTGGACGAGGCCTTGAACCTGGCTGGCCAGCGGTGGAATGGCGAAGAGGACGATCGTCCCCGCGACAGCAATAAGAGCGAGCATCACCAAAACAACCGCGGCAATGCGCGGAACGCGCCGCTTCTCCAGCCAAACGACCACCGGATTCAGAACCATGGCGAGGAGGAATACGATGGCGAAAAGGAGCAGGACCGACTGCAACGAGCTAAGGATAAACGCGCCGATGATGAGCAGGACAACGAGCCCCACGATCCGCCGCGCGCCGCGATAACTCAGCGGCGCGCGTTCTTCGTCGGCGTCATTCGGTCTGTTCATTTGGAGCTGCGCTGGTGCGCTGAGAGAACGCGGGTGAAAGGGAAAATGGTCTCATAATACCGCGCCCCAAAGAGGTGTACCTGAACCCTGGATGTTTGGGAAGACAGGGAAATCGAACGCATGAGGTACATTTGAGGGGTCCCTCGGGATGACAAGAAGTGTGATCGTGCGTTTCTGGGGAGCGCAGGCCGCCGGCCTGTTCGTCTCGGCAGCTTGCCGAGGCGCATATAGAGTAATTCCTAGAGAAAACGTACCACTTGGTTGCCGGCAAGCTGCCGGCAACTACAGGCCAGCGGCCTGTGCTCCCCGGCCAAGAGCTCACTTGCGCTACCTTTGGGACAGTTCACAATCGACCACACTCATGAAACTGAACCTTTTCGCGGCCATGCTTTTTGCGGTTTCCGGAGCGTTTGCGCAAACTCCGCCCCAAACTCTACCGACAACCGGCAAACACCCATTCACGTTTGAAGACATGATGGCGCTGAAGCGCGTCGGCCGGCCGGTGCCTTCGCCGGATGGAAAGTGGGTCGTGTTCGACGCGGTAGATGTCGATCTTGCGGCGAACACGACGATTTCGCGTTTGTGGATTGTTCCCGCGGCGGGCGGCGAGTCCCGACGATTGAATCAGACGCCGAATCATGAGGAACGGCCGCGCTTTTCGCCGGATGGCAAACGCTTGATCTGGACCTCAAAGGCGACCGATCCGTCGCAAATCTGGATGTGCAATTTCACGCCCGAGACCGGCGGTCTTGATGGTCAGCCTCATCAGGTGACGAACATTTCGACCGGGGCGGACGGCGCGATCTGGTCGCCCGACGGGAAGAACATTGTGTTTTTGTCCACGGTTTATCCGGAGGCGAAGAGCGACGCGGAAAACAAAAAGCGGGATGAGGAACTCAAGAACAGCAAGGTCAAAGCGAAGATCTTTACGCGATTGTTTTATCGGCATTGGAATGCGTACACGGAATTTAAGCGCAGCCATTTGTTCGTGATTAGCGCGGACGCAGCTATTTCGGTAGGGCGAGACTCTGTCGAGCCGACGAATACGCCGAAGAATTTCGACGGCTCCGCGGAGCGTCGCCCTATCGACCAGGAGCCGCGCGATCTCACACCGGGCGATCACGATGTGCCGCCATTCCATCTCGGCGGCCAGGACATGTAT
>JBEEGY010000089.1:0-2879 GCA_041167145.1 Verrucomicrobiota bacterium | reverse complement strand
TTGCGGGTTTTGCGATCGCGATAGGCCCAATATTTGCCTTTCATCGTCGCGTCTTTGGCGTAACGGAAAAGCTTCGATCGGCGACCGCGATAACCTTTGGCGGATTTGATGACGCGTTTGCGTCGCGCACGGCTGGCCGGCGCGTTAGTGGCTCTTGGCATTTGTTGTTTTGTCCCGAATTACTCCGGGACTCCTCGTTCAGCGGGCTGTTCTTTAATTATCGATCTTTCCGACCTCGCTCGCTGATTAGTCCCGCAGCGCGGGACAGGTGGAAAGATGTTCCGAATCCTTCGGAGCGCGAAAAGTAGATCAGTTCGCGGAAATCACAACTGGGTTCTGCTCGCTGAGGTCCGAGCCGGACTGGCATTTTCGTACTTCGATATTGCTGATATAATCCGGCGCATGCATTGGCTCGGCCGCCATCGGTTACTGATCTTGAGCCTGATCGCGGTTTTTTGGACCAGCCTGGTTGGGCTGGCGCATTTTTTCCCAGGCGCGCCGTTTCTTTCGACAATCTGGACGGGAGAGCGCAGTTTTTCCGACGTGTTGCGCCGTGAAGGGCGCAAGACCCAGACCCACTCGGATTTCGTTTTTCTCGGGATTGATCAGCAATCACTGATACTGGATGCGGTCAGTCCGGATGAAATTGCCAAGGATCCGGCGTTGCGATTGATGGCCGCGCAGCCGTATCCGTGGTCACGCGAAGTCTGGGCGCTGCTCATGGACAGACTTCTCGGTGCGGGCGCGCGCCTAATCATGTTCGATATAGTTTTTGGCGCTTCCACCGATGCCGATCCGGCATTTCACGCTGCCTTGGACAAATATCGCGATCGGGTAATCATCGCATGCAATTTCGATGATCAGCACAATTACGAGCTTGTTTTGCCGAACAAAGCGCTGATTCCGCCGCCGCAGGATGACGATGATCGCGTCGGTTTCATAAATTACTGGCGCGATCTTGACGGCGTAGTTAGGCGCGCGCGTTTTCATGTCTCCGATCGATGGTTGGCTGGTCAGCCGGAGTTTCGAGAGGAAAAGATTTTCACATCCATGGTCGCTCGCGCTCTCGTGAAGTTAGGTCGGCCTGACGCGGTGCCTGATGACATCAATGCTCACGCGATCCGCTTCGGGTCGGAGGTCGCCTATTACCCGGCGCCTTTGTACGAAGTTTTTCTTCCCGCGACCTGGCACGCTAATTATCGCGATGGAGAATTCTTTAAAGACAAAGTCATCATCGTTGGTTCGTCGGCTGAGATTGTGCACGACGTCGTCCCGACGCCGATCAACAACCGGCTCTGGGGAGCGGCGCTGCACTTGCATGCGCTGGCCGCTGCGCTTGATCACGAGTTTCTGTCGGAGACGCCAATCAACGTCGACTTTGTGTTGGTCATCATTGGCGGAGCGGTCGCATGGGTCATCGTCGCTTTCATGCGTCGGCCGTTGCTGACTTTTGCCACACTGCTCGCCATCGCTGCGGCTTATCTTGGGATGGCGCGAATTCTCTACGATCGAGTCGGGTTGCTCATCATGGTCGTACCAACCTTGAGCGCGTTTCTCACCAGCGGTCTCTCTGGTCTCGGATTTGAGTACGCGCTGGAGCGGCTCGAAAAACTGCGCACCCGCCGCACCCTCGAGCGTTACGTTTCGAAAAATCTGGTTAAAGAAATTCTCGATAATCCGGGCGGTTATTACAACTCGATGCTCGGCTCGCGCAAACCGGTGACTGTGCTTTTTTCGGACTTGGTCGGATTCACCAGTTTGTCGGAGCACGCCGATCCGGCGGCGCTGGTGGCGCAGCTCAATCGTTATCTCAGCGCCATGGTGCCGATGGTTTTCGATAACGGTGGCACGCTCGATAAATTTATCGGGGACGCAATTATGGCAGTTTGGGGAAACGTGAGCAGTCACGGCGTGGATGTCGATGCAAAGGCGGCGATGCGGGCCGCGCTCGGAATGCGGCGGGAAATGCACAGATTGAACGAGGCGTGGCAAGCTGAAGGAACCAAGCCGCTCGCATTCGGCATTGGCATCAATCATGGCGAGGCCATTGTCGGCAACATTGGATCGTACGAGCCCCACGAACGGCTCGATCCGACCGTGATCGGCGACGCGGTAAATCTCGCCTCGCGACTCGAAGCGCTCACCCGTGTTTACGCCGTTGATATTCTGATCGGACAAAGCGCGGCCGAGCTGGTGCGGGACGACTTTCATTTTCGTTCGGTCGCGCGCGTTCAAGTGAAGGGAAAGACGGAACCGGTGGAGATTTTCACGCTGATAGGCGCGCGCAACGACAACGATGTCGATCCCGAGTTTTTGAAATGGCTGGAAGCTTACGAAGAAGCGATCGTGAAGTTCCGGAAGCGTGACTTCAAAGACGCGAAGATTTTGTTTTCACATTTTCTCGAATTCTATCCGGACGATGCGCTCGGGAAAATGTATCTCGCCAGCACGTTGGAATACGAGCAATCGCCACCGGACGAGGCTTGGAACGCAGTCGAAGTGTTTAAGAAGAAGTGAGAACCGCGGATTCCGCTGTTTGTTTTTCCTCTCGGGCAGCGTAAAGAAATCGCGTGACCAAAGCCGCGCCGCAAAATTTTCATTTTATTGGGATTTGCGGCACCGCGATGGGCTCAGTGGCGGCGGCGATGCGGGAACGCGGATTCAAAGTCAGTGGCTCGGACGAGAGGGTTTATCCGCCGATGTCGATCTTTCTCGAGCAGCACGGGATCAAGCTTCATCAAGGTTACGCCAGGGAAAATATTCCGGCCGACGCCGATGTGGTCGTGATCGGCAACGCGATGAAGCGTGGCAATCCGGAAGTGGAAGCAGTCCTAAACCGAAAACTTTTTTATCTCTCACTGCCTGAAGTTCTGAAGAAT
>JBEEGY010000088.1:0-3101 GCA_041167145.1 Verrucomicrobiota bacterium | reverse complement strand
AGGCGCGGAATGGGTCGCCGTCTCCAACCAATTTTTTACTGCGCTCGTCGCGCCGTTGAGCGCAAAGGCCAACTCGGTCTGGGGAAGGCGTGTTGAGGTCGAATTGCCAACCGGGCAAAAACTGGGTGCGGTCGAAGGCGCCATGGGCATGCCGGGATTTGAGTTGCAGCCCGGGCAGACGACCAGCGTGCGTTATCAAATGTGGATCGGCCCTAAACTTTATAATCGTCTGGCTCGCCTCGAACACGACGAAGCCGAAATCATGGAGTTCGGAATCTTTAAGATCGTTTCACAGGCACTGCTCAACGCCTTGAACACGCTGCACAATTTTCTTGGAAATTATGCGGCGGCAATTCTCGCACTCACTGCCATTATCAAATTGATCCTGTGGCCGCTGCAAAACAAAGCAAATCGTTCCGCGCGGCAAATGGCGGCGCTTGGTCCAAAGATTCAAGAGCTGCGGGAAAAGTACAAAGACGACCCGACGAAGATGAACCAGGAGGTGATGAAGATGTACAAACAGTACGGCATCAATCCGGTCGGCGGTTGTCTGCCCATGCTCATTCAGATACCGATTTTCTTTGGTCTTTTCACCATGTTGCGCCAGGCCGTCGAACTGCGGAATTCCAGTTTTCTATGGATTCACGACCTCTCCCAGCCCGACACCGTGGCGCACCTGCCGGTACTGGGTTGGCCGGTTAATATCCTTCCCATTATCATGGCGGCGACCAGTTTTTGGATGATGCAAATCACACCAAAGAGCGGCGACCCAACGCAACAACGCATGATGATGTTCACGCCGATTATCTTTGTCGTTTTCTGTTACAACTTTGCAGCAGCTTTGGCTTTATATTATACAGTGCAGAACCTCTTCACGATTCTGCAGCTTTACCAAAATCGAAAGCAGCCCATGCCGACGCTCGAGAAAGTCCAACCGCCCGGAAAACCGAAACGCCGATGACGCCGAAAGAGTTACTCGACACCATCCTCGGTTATTTGGGTTTCGTTGTGCAAATCGAAGAGTCGCAAAACGAGGCGGGCAATTTGGTTCTGCAAATTTATACGGAGGAGAGTGGCCGCCTTATCGGACGAGACGGCGAAACGCTCGAAGCGATCACATTTCTGCTCAATCGGCTCATTCAATCGAAAGACAAGGAAGCCGGCAAAGTGATTGTCGATTGTGAGCATTACCGTTCCATGCGCGAAGACCGCATCGTGCAACGCGTGCGTGAATTGGCCGAACGCGTTCGCCTGAGTGGGCGCTCACTTCAGCTCGAGCCGATGAATTCGTACGAACGTCGCATCGTGCACAACGCGTTCAAAGACGATCCGGATGTGGCCACCTGGAGCCCGAACGATTCCGCGCGTATCAAGCAGATCACGTTGCTCAAACGCCAGCCGAAGAAAGAGACGGCCGGTAGGGGCGATTGACCTCAATCGCCCGCTCTGGACTGTAGCGGCGCTCTATGAGCGCCGTCTGTCATGTCGAGTCCCGCCATGGCGGGAAGACATCTCTTGCCTGCCGGAGATAGTAAGAGATTCCTCGACTTCGCTCGGAATGACATGGATTCGGCGGTCATCCGCTTTCGCCAAGGCTACAGCGCGATAAATAGACCGCCGCTACAGTTTCGGCTGAAAACGGGCCGCTTCTTTTTCGATTCCCGCACGAATTTCGGGTCGCCAGCGAAATTTTTTAGATAACGGGTTCGCTTTGCCTTCGACCGTGTCGGCAATTATTTCGCCAAGCACGGGCGCAAATTTGAATCCGTGTCCACTATCTCCGGCGGCGACGATCAATCCTTTGCGTTCCGGATCGGGCGCAATCCAAAAATGTCCGTCGTTTGTGTCGCAATAGAAACATCTGCGCGTGTAAACGATCGGCGCGTCGGCCAGCACGGGAAATGTTCCGGCGAGAAATTCGCGCAAATTGTTTTCTTCTTCCGTTGTAACTTCACGTTCGGGTGATTCCGGCGACATTTCGCGTCCCAGTCCGTGACTCGCGACCTTCACCACGCCTTCGCGACTCAGTGGAAAACCGTAGAAGCCGGTCGAGGAAATATCGGCGCCGAAAATTGGAAAACGTTCCGGCGCGAAAAGTTCGGGCTGTCGAGGTTGCAAATGAAAAACCGGATGTCCGGTCGCCCTAAAAAATTTTCGGGTGAAGGGCAACAGATACGGCGTCCAAGCACCAACGGCCATGACGACAATATCCCCCGCGAGTACTTGACTCGCTCGCTCCCGCTCACTCGGCCTTTCGGCCCGCCCGTCTATGTCGCTCGGCTCCCGCCGGCTCCATTGTCGATCTTGCAGGGCAATGCCGTTTACCCGGCCGTTGCTTTCATCCAATTCTGCGAAACGCGTGCCTTCGCGCAGTTCAACTCCGAGCGATTTCGCGCGCTCAAGCAACGTGGCCACGACACGTCCACTTTCCGCATACCCGGCTTCGTGATCGAAGAAACCTTCTGCATAACGTTCCGCATTCCACGCCGGGAAACGTTCGCGCAGTTGCGCCGAATCGATGTGCTCGATTTTGTGGCCGCGTCGTTTGAGCAGTTGCACGCTTTCGTACTCGAAATCGCCCGGCCGCAGCTCTCGCTGGCGCATGCAGAGAAAACCGACTTCGTGATAAAGTTCGATACCGAATGTTTTGTTCCAGTCGCGCCAAAGTGCGATGGAACGTTCGGCCAGCGCGGTGTAATCCTCGTCGGCACCGTAGGCCGCCCGTACCGCTTTGCTGATGTCGGTGGACGCAGCCAGCGGATGCGGCAGGGGTCCCGGATCGACCAGCGTTACTTTGTGACCGCGCTTCTTTAATTCGATCGCAGCAGTAACGCCGTTAATCCCCGCGCCAACGATGATTATTTTCATTGGTGATGTCGATCTTCCTGTAGCGGCGTTCTATGAGCGCCGTCTGTCATGTCGAGCGAAGTCGAGACATCTCTTGCCTGCCGGAGATAGTAAGAGATTCCTCGACTTCGCTCGGAATGACATGGATTCGGCGGTCATAGACCGCCGCTACAGTTTCGAGCAACGAAATTACGTGACATTGCACTCGAAGATGATTTTGCCGCTGCGTTTGGGTTGCGCGGCGTGCTTCACGG
>JBEEGY010000087.1:0-6522 GCA_041167145.1 Verrucomicrobiota bacterium | reverse complement strand
AGTAGAAGCTCGCGCGAGTCGTTCCGGGCAAACCGAACCTTCGCATCAATGGCTGGTTACAGTGGTGTCCGCCACGCAAAGCTAATCCGTATTGGTCAGCGAATGTGGTTAGATCGTGCGGATGCGCCGCTTTCATCACGAAACCAACCAGTGCGCCACGCGATGTCGTTGGTCCCAACACACGCAGGCCGGGCAATTCGGCCAGACGTTGCATCGCATAACCAGCAAGATGCGCATCGTGTTCGAAAATGTTCGAGCGTCCAATCTTCTCGATGTAATCGATGGCGGCGGCGAGCCCGATCGCGCCGGCAATGTTCGGCGTGCCGGCCTCAAATCTGTGTGGTGCTTTCTTAAATGCGCTTTTTTCCAAGGTAACGCTGACGATCATCTCGCCACCGCCTTGCCATGGCGGAAGTGAATCGAGAATCTCAGCGCGCGCGTAGAGCACACCGATGCCAGTTGGTGCGCACATTTTGTGTCCTGAGAAAGCCAGGAAATCGCAGCCCAAGTCCTGGACATTGATCGGCAAATGTCCCGCGCTTTGCGCCGCATCAACCAAACTAAGTGCACCGACGGTCCGCGCTTTCTCACAAAGCTCAGCGACCGGATTGATTGTTCCCAGGGAATTTGAGATATGCGTGAAGGCGAAGAGTTTCACTTCGCGGGTGAGCAATAGAGGAAGCTGGTCGAGCGCGAGAGTGCCATCATCGCGGACCGGCAGGAAACGCAGCTGCACGCCCGTTCGCTCGGCTAACATCTGCCAGGGCACCAGATTGCTGTGATGCTCCATTTCCGTGAGAAGTATCACGTCGCCCGCCCGCGGAAATTTTCCGCCCCAGGCCTGCGCGACCAGGTTTATACTTTCAGTAGTTCCGCGTGTGAAGACGATCTCATCGGCAGTTGCGGCGCCCAGATAGCTCGCCACACGTGTTCTCGATTTTTCGTAAGCTTCCGTCGCGCGTGAGCTAAGTTCGTGGAGCCCACGATGCACGTTGGCGTTTTCGTGTTCGTAATAATGGCGAAGCGCATCGAGCACGCTTCTCGGTTTTTGCGAGGTCGCGGCATTGTCGAAGTAGATCAAGGGATGGCCGTGCGCTTGCTCGTGCAGGATCGGGAAATCCTTACGGATGGCGTTCCAATCTACCGCTCTGCTGGCAATCTGATGCACGCCTTAATCTCCTATGCCCCCTGAGGCGCGCCAGTTTATTCAGAAGTCAGCTCGTCTAGGGCAAAGATCGACAATCCCTCGAACGATTTGGCTTTGCCCGGATTCGTGCCCGATCGCTAAGCTGAACGCTCACGTTCAACAACAAACGGAAGGAGCAACTCTTGATATGAAAACTCTAAGCCTGTTACTAATGTCTCTCTTCATCGCGGCGGCGGCCGTCGCTCAATCATCCGAAAAAACAAAAAGCGCTGCACCGAGCTTTCCGCCGATTGGCGTTATCCATGCGCATGTCTGCGGAATTCATTTTTACAATGGCGACATCAGCCGGCAGGTCATTGCCGAGCATTATTGTGCGCACCTCAGCGGCGAAGTTTTGGAGTGCGTCATTTACGATTCCGACAAGCCAGGGGCGCGCTTGATCGGCATCGAATACATTGTGAGTGCAAAAATCTTCGAATCATTGCCTGCGGAAGAGAAGAGGCTTTGGCATAGCCATAACTACGAAGTGAAGTCCGGCGTGCTGACCGCTCCGGGAATGGCCGATGCCGCGGAGAAAGATCTGATGAAGGTGCTGATTGGGACCTACGGAAAAACCTGGCACACCTGGCAAATCGATCGCGGCGACAAGCTGCCACTGGGAATTCCGCAACTCATGATGGGGTTCACGGCAGACGGACAAGCCAAGGCAGCGATTGTGTCGGAACGGGATCAGCTTTACGGCTCCTCGGCGGCGAAAAAGGCCGCGCGCGCTGACATTGCTGATGTGAAGCTGGATCCCGGCGCGGATGCCTGGCAAAAAGGTGCAGCGGTTCAGCTAGATTTGAAGACCGTTCAGGCATCCGCGAAATAGGTACAAACATGGATTTAGGACGATTCTCGAAGACTGGGGAAGCTGCGATCCGACCGTAAATGGCGCGGAGATTTTGACCACGATTGCCCAATTGGGCGTGGCATTCTTCTTGACCGCATCCTCCTGCAATCAATAGCATCGTCGCGGTCAGAAACATCAACCGGGAGAGCTTATGCGAGTTTTTGTTTTGGTTGTGTCAGTTTTCTTTTTGGCGGCGCGTGTCGGTTTGTCAGCCGAACCGTCCGCGCCGGCATGGTCGATGAACGCGACTATCATCGAAGCGTGCAGCTGCCCGATGTTTTGTCAGTGTTACTTCAACAAGGAACCGGCAGGACAGGGCGAGCACGCGGGACATTCGCATGGCGGCGGCGGCGAACATTTCTGCAAGTTCAACAATGCCTACAAGGTGAACCAGGGAAGTTACGGCCCGACCAAATTGGACGGCGCGAAATTCTGGGTGGCTGGCGATCTGGGCGGCGACTTCTCAAAGGGACAGATGGATTGGGCCGTCCTGACGTTCGATCCTTCGGTTACGCCGGCGCAGCGTGAAGGAATCAAAACGATCGTCGGCCATGTTTACCCGGTGAAATGGAATTCTTTCAGCATCGGGAACGACGCGAAGATGAGTTGGACCGCGACGCGCGACCATGCCGAAGCGAAAATGGACGACGGCAAGACGGGGGAAGTGGTCCTGAACAAATTCCAGGGAATGACGGATGACCCCATCGTGATGAAGAACTTGAAGTACTGGGGCGTGCCACGAAACGACGGTTTCATCATGATGCCGAACGCGGTCGAAGCATATCGCGCGGGCGACAAGGCGTTCGAATTCAAAGGCACGAATGGTTTCATGATCACGCTGGACATGAATTCCAAAGACATCGTCGCAAAAGATAAAGCGACCATGTAAACACGTAAGATCGACAAGCCCCGCATCACCGTCTATTGGCTCGTTCCGGCTGAGCCGGAGCGCGAATTGTTTCGCGAGATCATTCGGATTCTCGCCAAACAATTTGATGCGCCGCGCTTCGAGCCGCACCTGACTTTGTTAGCAGCGCGTCAAGATCGACAACCGCCAGCGAAACTTCTGCGCACGATCAAGGCGTCCCCCATCCGGCTAAAAATTGGCGGGGTTGCTTCTTCGCCCAAATTTACAAAGACACTGTTCGTTCGATTCATGCCGAACAAATCTCTCGACGATCTGGTTGTCGATCTTGCGCGCGTCACCAGGTCACGCGCGAAATCTGTGCATGATCTGCATGTCAGCTTGCTTTACAAGAAGATGTCGACCTCAACGAAGCGCGAACTCGCCGCCACGATCAAGCTGCCGATCCGTGAAGTCGTCTTTGATTCCCTCAAGGCGGTGCGTTGCATTTTGCCGACCAAAACCCGCCGCGATGTCGAAGCCTGGCGTGTTGTTGCAACGAGATCGCTGCGCTAATCCCAATTGAAATCCGGTCCAGCGGCTCGACGTTTCGGAGCCGATGGAGACCAAGATTAAAATATTTGGCGAGCACGACGCAGCGACGTTCAAGCAAATCGAAACGTGCGTCGCCGCAGGTGGCGAACGCGGCGTCCTTTGCGCGGACGGACACAAAGGTTATGCGCAGCCGATCGGTGGCGTCGTCGCTTATAAAGGCAGGATTTCGCTGAGCGGTGTCGGGTTCGACATTGCCTGTGGAAATCTTGCCATCCTCACCGATATCAAAGGCGACCAGGTCGCGCACAACATCGACAAGATCATGGACGACGTGGTGTGCGATATTTCTTTCGGGATAGGACGTAAGAGCAAGACGCGGGTCGATCACGAATTGTTCGACGATCCGGCGTGGCAATTGAGACCGATGCGCGAGCTGAAAGCAACCGCCGCGGAACAACTCGGAACAGTTGGCGGCGGAAATCATTATGTCGATCTTTTCGCGGACGAACAGGACCGGGTCTGGGTGGGCGTCCATTTCGGTTCGCGCGGTCTCGGTCATAAAACGGCTACGCATTTCCTCAAGATGGCCGGTGGTAAAGATGGAATGGATGTTCCGCCGACAGTGGTGGCGGAGAAGTCAGAGATCGGAAATGATTACCTTGCGGGCATGCACCTGGCCGGGCGTTATGCATATGCCGGCCGGGAAGCGGTCGCGCGACATGTGGTCCGTGGCATTTTGGGCGGGAAGATTGTCGAAGAAGTGCACAATCATCACAACTTCGCGTGGAAGGAAGAACACGATGGTGAGAAATATTGGGTGGTACGCAAAGGCGCGACCCCGGCATTCCCGGGCCAGAAAGGTTTTGTCGGCGGAAGCATGGGCGACGACGCTGTGATTATCGAAGGAATTGATTCCCTGGTTTCGCGTGAGGCGCTCTTTTCAACTGTGCATGGAGCCGGGCGGGTCATGTCGCGGACGGCGGCGAAAGGGCGGTTTGTGAAAGTTGGAGGCAAGCGAATTCGCCAGGATGGACTGGTGCGGCACGATGAAATGATGAAATGGCTGCAAGATCGGCATGTGGTTTTGCGCGGCGGCGATCTCGATGAGGCGCCCCAAGCGTACCGGCGGTTGCCGGACGTACTCGCCGCGCACGCAGGAACGGTTCGCATTTTGCATACGTTGCGACCGCTTGGAGTCGCCATGGCCGGACGCGACATTCTCGATCCGTTTAAAGACTGAGCTGTAGTCGTCGCGCTCTGCACAACGCGCCGCTGATAAAGCGATTCACATTTCGGTCGCGCTTCGCAGCGCGAAAGCGTCTACAGTTATCTGTGAATGACATCGTCGGCATCGACCTCGGCACAACGAACTCTTTGATCGGAGTGATGGAAGCCGGTTTCCCCGTGCTTCTCGCTGATGAGAACGGCGAACGCCTCACACCATCGGTCGTTCACATTCCGGAAAAAGGTGAGATGCTCGTGGGAAATCCAGCAGCGCGAATGCGCGCGCTAAAACCGGAATCGACCATCTATTCGGTCAAACGTTTGATCGGTTTGCGAGGCGATGATTTCGCGAAGGAAGATGTCGATCTTGCCTACGAGGTCGTCCGGGAAAAAGGAAGATCACTTCGAATTCGAGTTGGCCAACGCGAATATGCGCCGGAAGAAATTTCTGCCTTTGTCGTTCGAAAATTGAAGCAAGACGCAGAGCGTGCGCTTGATCGTGCAGTTTCGCGCGCGGTCATTACGGTCCCGGCATATTTTAACGACGCACACCGCCACGCGACAAAGCGGGCAGGGGAACTGGCGGGTTTTACGGTGGAACGAATCGTGAACGAGCCGACTGCAGCCGCCCTCGCTTACGGTCTTGATAAACTCAAAAGCAAATCGAAAATCGCGGTTTACGATTTGGGCGGCGGGACGTTCGACTTGTCGATCCTGGAATTGAATGCCGGAGTGTTCGAGGTGCTGGCGACGAGCGGGAATACGCGACTGGGCGGAGACGATATCGATACGGCGATTATTGCAGGTTTCAGATTGCCGATTGCAGATTTGAAGCCGGAGCAAAAAGCGAGGCTGCTTGAAGAAATCATTACTGCGAAACACAGACTTTCAACGGAAGAGCGCGTTTCAATAGATATTCCATTTTTTGACGGCGCAGAAAATCTACATGTCGATCTCGCGCGCGAGAACCTGGAGGAAACGGCACGGCCGATCGTGGAGCGAACGCGAGTGCATTGCCTGCGCGCGTTGGCGGATGCGAAGTTGAAACCGGCCGATTTGGACGAAGTCATTCTTGTCGGTGGCGTGACACGGATGCCGTTGGTGCGGAAATTCGTGAGGGAACTTTTTGGCCGCGAACCGAACATTTCGCAAAATCCGGATGAAGCCGTGGCGATCGGCGCAGCTATTCAAGCGGGCATTTTATCGGGAGCAATTCGCGACGTAGTGCTTCTCGATATTACGCCACTGTCTTTGGGCATCGAGACGTTTGGCGGATTGATGAATGTCATTATTCCGCGCAACTCCACCATTCCAATCAAAGCGGGAGAAATGTTTACAACGGCCGTTTCAAATCAGCGTTCGATGTCGATCAAAGTGTTGCAGGGCGAGCGCGAAATGGCGCGCGACAATTGGAAGCTGGGTGAGTTTGAAATTGAGTTCGAACCCGCACCGAAAGGCGTGCCCCGTGTGGGCGTGCAATTTGAGATTGATGCGAACGGAATCCTGCACGTTTTGGCGCGGGAGAGAAAGACCGGCCGGGAGAAAATCGTACAGATGAAGAGCGCGGTCGATGTTTCCGATGAAGCAGTGGAAACGATGCTGGCCGAATCCCTTGAACATGCTTTCGAAGACGTGAGCGAGCGCGTTTGGACAGAGGCAAAATTGAAAGCAGACGAGATGCTTGCGGCGGTTGATTCGGCGATGCAACTAGTGGGAGACAACATCGACCTGTTGGAGAAAGAGAAAATTCTGCAGCTGGCGGAGGACGTGCGGGACGCGATCAGGTCGCATCAGGTGCAGCATTTGAAAAGAGCCATAGCAACGCTGGATGAAGCGACCCAGGATTTGGCTGCGCTCGTG
>JBEEGY010000086.1:0-3991 GCA_041167145.1 Verrucomicrobiota bacterium | reverse complement strand
ATAATGAGCGTCTGAGTTCGTCCAGCCGCTAATTCCTCCTGAATAATCGGTATAAACTTCGTCGCCGGACCCCAATCCTTTTCGCAATGCAGGATTCGCACTTCCGGAAACCGGGTGAGATAGTCGGGCAGTTCGTAGGATCGCCGTTGGCGAATTGAAAAACGCGGCACCGCGATGACGATCTCGTCGGGGCGGCGGGTTTGACGCAAGAGACACTGGATTGTCGGCTCCAGGTTATGAATGCGGTCAGGTAATGTAGATAGACAAACGATGACGCGTTGTTCTTTGCGAAAACCAGTGCTCGCCAGTGTTTTCTGGATAAACCGGCCTTGTTGCCGACGCTTCAGAAAATAAATGATTGATGCAGCTGTCAGCAAAACGCAGATAACCGCGACCGCCCAGATCATTGACGCAAGAATAAAGCAACCGGGATGCAATATCCTTTTGCGAAAATGGAATGTCGATCTTGCATCGCAACGCTACTTAAAATAGGAATCAAAACGAAAGCAATACGCAATGCGTGACCAGCGTCACGCAACATGAACGAAGATACTCTCAGCGTTGGCGCAAGCCCGGCGATCTCGGAGGCCGTAATCCTGATGGCCGGCTCCGGGTCGCGTCTGCGCGGTTCGGGCGAGCCCGTCTTGAAACCACTTATTCCGGTGCTCGGCCGTCCGCTCGTTTGTTATACGATGGACGCGCTGGCACGTGCGGGAATCAAGAAAATCACTTTTATCGTTGGTTTTGAACGCAATCGCTTGCGCGCAGCAGTGGAAAATTTGGCTCCGGCTGGAATTGAGATTCGTTTCATTGAGAATCCGGATTGGCAAAAACAAAACGGTATTTCCCTTCTCTCCGCGGCGAATCATCTCGCGGAGCCGTGTCTGTTGACGATGTGCGACCATCTTTTCGACGATGCGATTGTCGATCTTCTGATTGAGTCCGCCGATCTCACTTGTCTCAATCTCGCGATAGATAAGAAAATAGATTCAGTTTTCGATTTAGATGACGCGATGAAAATTCTAACGCGGGATGATCGCGTCATCGCGATTGGTAAAGATCTGCGCAACTACAATGCGATCGATATCGGATTGTTCGTTTGTCCACTCGAAATCTTCGGTTTCCTCGAACAAGCCAAACAGAATGACGACTGCAGCCTGGCTGACGGTGTGCGACTAATGGCGGCCGACGGCAAAGTGCACGCCGTTAACATAGGCGAAGCGTGGTGGCAGGATGTCGATACTCCCGAGATGCTCGCTCACGCGACGGAAGTAATGCGGCGTTAAGTCGAGTCGGGGGAAGAGACTTTCGTCTGTTCGCGAAGAACGCTCCACGATGAGCGTCCTTTCAACACGAGTACGAAACTAGCTAACGAAAATACAAACAAAAGATGCAGGATCCACGGCGCGAGACCGATGATCGCCAGAACCAGAAAGACGAAGAAGGCAACGTCGCGTTTCGTGCTTTGAAAGAGAAATGAGGTCGATCGATTCCCGACGAAACGCCCCCCTGAGTCGCGAATTCGTTGGTTATGCTCCGAGGAAACGACCGCCGCTTTTCCCCGGGCCAGTAGATCGAAGGTGTGCGGCGCGAGTCGAAGGGTGAGCAGCAGAGCGGAGAGCATTCCTTCGCTCAAGTAAAACCAGCGCAAGTTCGGCAGGTCGGTTCCTTGCCGAAAAAGGCCCATACTCAGCCCGAGAGCAAAAAGAAGCAGAGCAATCAGATCGCCCAGCGCGTCGAACCCAGGACCTTTGTCGGAATCAAGATATCTTGCCCGTGCGATTTCCCCGTCGCATCCATCCAGAATGCTATGGAGATGGTAAAGCAGAGCGCCGACTAGGAAACCTGCGTAGTCGCCCCGGCTTAGGAACACGAACCCGATCATGGGAAGCAATATGATTAGGAATGTCCAGGCATTGGGCGTTATCGGCGTCCTGAGCAAGAGGCGCGTGATGGCGCGCGATATGGGGCGATTGAGGTAACGCGATACAAACCCATCATCGTGTGACTTACCGCCGCCGCGGAGAAGGCGCCTTTCGCACCTGTTGAGGTGGAGACCATCGAGCAAGTATTCGCAACCGTCGATCTCCAAGCGCGCTGTTTCCCAGCTTTTTTCGCATTCGCGCCAGACATCATTCCATTGTGGATCCAGAGGTCCTGCAACAAAGCTCGCGCGACTTCGTTTCTCCAAATCCTTCCACTGGCACTTGCGAGCAAGGAGCACCCGAGTACTTATGACGAGATCGAACCGTTGGTTTGCAATCTCGGATAGCTCGATAATATCGATGGAAAGGCGGGTAAGGTGCTTACCCGACTCTGATTTTCTTTGCCTCGCTATTTCGGGCCGCCAACAGATCGAAAGCCGCACCGATTGGATCGCTCGGTCTCGCGCACACATTTCATTAATAGCCAAGGCGATCCGATTGATCTGACGCAAGCCGGCGATTTTCCAATCAGCAGATTCATCGGCCAGCAGCAGAACGTTGAGCATCATTGTTGCGAGTCCACCACAGGCCGGTCGATGGCGCGCTGATAAATCCGATAGGTCTTATATCGGCTCGCGCCCATCGCCTCGATGAAACGGTTGACCATGACATTGTCCTCGAGCGTCATGCTGAGTTCGCCGGTGAACCCTCGCTTAAATGCGGCGTCCATTAGGCCCAACACGAGCATTTCGGCAATGCCAGAGCGCCTGTATTTTTCGACGACTCCCAGCGCAATGAGCCGGCCCGTGCGCGTTTTCAATCTGTAATAAAGCAACTTAATCAAGCCAATCGGGAAACCAAAACGAGTGAGCCGTCCGTTCACATGGCGAAGCGCGACGTTGATGTCTGGCACGCCGATGACGAAACCGACTGGTTCGTCACGAATTTCCGCGATCAACATTCCCTGCGGATTGATCAGCGGTTTCATCTCTTTCCCCATGTGATCCATTTCCGCTTCGGTAAATGGGACGAAGCCCCAGTTTTGTTGCCAGGCTTGATTATAGATGGTCCGGATCCGCTGACTCTCTTCCTCGATTTTTTTCAGGTTGATCTTCCGAATCGTAACTCCCAGCTTCCCGGCACGCGCGACGGCGATTTTTCGCAGTCGCTCTGCCGGCGCTGGATATTCAGAAAACCACCACGCGTACCAATCTTTCGCTTTGGTGAATCCATTTCCCTCAATAAGCCCGATGTAATAGTGCGGATTATGCGCCATTAGAATAGTGGGCGGGTACTTGAAGCCGTCGATCAACAATGCACAAACGTAGTTGGTGGAGTAGTCGATCGGACCCATCATTTCGGTGCGCCCTCGGCTTCGAATCCAATCTTCAGCTGCTTTGAAAAGCGCGGTGGCGACGTCCCGATCGTCAATGCTTTCGAACAAACCGAAGCAGCCCACGTTGGTTTGATGAAGAGAATTATATCGCGGATCATCGCTGGCCATGATTCGCCCGACGATGTCGCCGTTGCGCCTGGCCAGAAATAATTCGGCGTCACCGTGTTGATAAAACGGGTGCTTTTTGCGATCGAGGAATTCTTTCCGCTCGATAATCAATGGGGGGACCCAGGCTGGATCGTTCTGGTAAATGCGCCAGGGAAACTCGATGAACGCACGCCGCTCTTGCGGAGAACTGACTTTTGAGACTTCGATCGAGGACACGCTACTAAATCGTATGCGCTGGACTTTGAGATGTTGTGGCCATTTCCAGCATGGAGCCAAACATGTTTGTCTGCCGGACAATCAGCCAAACGAGCAATGCGTTGAAAACGGTGAGCTCGATCCAGAAAAACCAGACCGGTTGATCGATGAGGAGGAGAAAGAACAATATAACCATGCGGGTATTCGCCATTAAGAATCCCCACCATCTGAACATCGGCGTGGCGCAGTCGCGATAACGCCTTTTCAACCAGCTGGGAATTTCCGCGGGATGTTGTCGATCTATTGTAGATCGCAACCGATTCACAGCTGGGACAAGCATTTCCTGCTGCCGGGTGAAGTTCAGACA
>JBEEGY010000085.1:0-10547 GCA_041167145.1 Verrucomicrobiota bacterium | reverse complement strand
TGACTTCACAAATTGCCTCCAAAACTTTTTGCTCAACCTCGGCGAGCGTGCCCCGGATTCGTGCCCCGGCTGCGCGCGTATGTCCGCCGCCGCCAAATTTCATGCAGATCGCGCACACGTCCGCACTATCCGATTTTGAGCGCATACTCACTCGCACCTTACCCTCGGGCAGTTCCTCGAAAAATACGGCCACGATCACGCCCTGAATGGCGCGCAGATGGTCGATTAGACCTTCGTTGTCTTCCGGGAGAACACCGAGCCGGTTGGCCGTCTCGAGACTTAAACTAAAACTTGCCACGCACCCTTTGGCTTCAAATCGCATCGTTCCGAGCAGCTCGCGCAGCAGTTCTATCCGGCGGCGCGGATAATTTTCGTAAAGCAATTGACTGACGCGTCCAATATCGACACCGGCGCGGGTCAGCTCGGCCGCAATCTCAAAGGTGCGCGCGGTCGTGTTGGGATATTGGAACGAGCCGGTGTCGGTCGAGATCGCAACGTAAAGATTCTCGGCAATCTCCTGGGTCATGGGCAACTCTTGGTCCTTGAACAGCTCGAAAAGAATTTGTCCGGTCGCAGGCGCAACGGGATCGATGTAAACGAGATCGCCGTAGCCGGGGTTGCTCGGATGATGATCGATGTTAATCATCATTTTGGACGAGCCGAGGGCGTTGAGCGTCGTGCCCAATCGAGTTTGCACGGCGGTGTCGAGCGCAACGACAAGATCGATATCTTCCTTTGCGGAAGGCGGTTTGGTTAGCAGTTCGGCGCGTGGCAGAAAGCTGTACTTCTCCAGCATGCCGTCTTCGTTCCAAACGCGCACAGTCTTGCCGAGTTTCTCCAGCGAAAGCGCGAGCGCGAGCTGGCTGCCGAGCGCATCACCGTCTGGACGCACATGACTGAGAATGGCGACCTTTTGATGCTCGCGCAAGGCCCGGCCAATCTCCCCGAATGTGGATCGAGCGGCGCTCACTCTTTCCCGCCCACAGGCGTCTCGATCTTCTGGAGAATCTCGATTACGCGGGTGCCGCGCTCGATCGAATCGTCGAGGTGAAAAACCAGTTGCGGCGTGTATTTCAAGACAACGTGACGCGCGAGCTGCGTTTGCAGGGCGACGCGATGTGCTTCGAGTTGAGCGATTACATTCGCTCTGCCCTCACCGAGAACGCTGACATAGACATGTGCCTTCTTCAGGTCGGCTGCGACGTTGACTTGATTGATGGTGACGAGCGCGTTTTCAAAAGTGATCTCGCGCGTGACGATGATGCTTAGTTCGCGCCTCAAAAGTTCGTTCACGCGTAATTGTCGATGCTTCATGGGGAAGTTGAGACGTTGAGTGGTTGAGCCGTTGAGTAGTTGAAGATGGAGCAGTGGTTGTCTTCTCAACTCCTCAACAGCTCAACCTCTCAACGTTTCTAGAGTTTTTGCGCGATTTGTTCGAGCTGGTAGCACTCGATGATGTCGCCCACCTGATATTCGCTGAAATCGCCCAGTTTAATGCCGCACTCCAGACCGTTGCGCACTTCTTTTACGTCGTCCTGGAATCGGCGCAACGTGGAAAGGCCGCCGTCGTAGACCGGTTGGCGCTTGCGCAAAACGCGCGCGCGCGCCGTGCGGGCAATGCGACCATCCGTAACCAAACATCCCGCCACGATGCCCTTGCTCAGTTTGAAGACCTGTTTCACCTCCGCGTGACCAATGACCGTTTCGCGGTGTTCCGGATCGAGCAGACCGGCCATCGCTTCTTTAATCTGGTCGATCAACTCGTAGATGATCGAATAGAGTTTGACCTGAACGCCTTCGCGCTTCGCGGCCGTTACGGCCTGGCTCTCAACTTTAACGTTGAATCCCACCACCACCGCATTGGATGCGCTTGCTAAAAGCATGTCGGATTCGGAAACCGGTCCAACGCCGGCGTGAACGATTTCGAGATCGATCTTGTCGCTTTGGATTTGGTTGAGCGCGCCGACGATCGCTTCCACCGAGCCTTGTGCATCACACTTCAACACGAGACGCAAAATTTTCTTTCCATCGATCGCTTCCAGCAAGCTTTCGAGCGTGGCGCGTTGCGGGACATTGAGTTTGCCCGTGCGTTTCGCGTCCAATCGCTCTTCGCTCAAAGTTTTCGCGTCGCGCTCCGCGTCCATGACCAAAAATTCATCACCCGCGTTGGGCAGGCCGGTGAAGCCCAGGACTTTCACCGGTGTTGACGGACCGGCTTCTTTAATCGGTTTGCCCTGGTCGTTGATAAGCGATTTCACTTTCCCGCTGTAACTGCCGCAGATGAATGGGTCGCCGATTTTGAGCGTACCCATTTGCACGATTACGGTCGCGGTCGGGCCGCGGCCTGCTTCGACCTGCGCTTCGATTACGGTGCCGCGCGCCGTAGCCGTGGGCGACGCTTTCAGCTCCATGACTTCCGCTTGCAACGCCATCATCTCGACAAGGTGATCGATGCCGGTGCCCTTCGTCGCAGAAACCAGCGCGACGATCGTTTCCCCGCCCCAATCCTCCGCTTGCAGGCCTTTTTCCTGAAGCTGTTTCTTCACCCGGTCGATGTTAGCGCCGGGCAGGTCGATCTTATTGATCGCGACCATGATCTTTACGTGCGGCGCGGCTTTCGCGTGGCTGATCGCTTCAAGCGTTTGCGGCATTAATCCGTCATCCGCCGCGACTACCAGGACAACAATGTCCGTGACGTTTGCGCCGCGTGCGCGCATGGCCGTGAAGGCCGCGTGACCGGGTGTGTCGAGAAAAGTGATCTTCGAATCTTTGTAGTCGACTTGATACGCGCCGATGTGCTGCGTGATTCCACCGGCCTCGCCGGCGGCGACGCGAGTCTTGCGGATGGCGTCGAGCAACGACGTTTTGCCATGATCGACATGGCCCATGAACGTGATGATGGGAGCGCGCGGCTTGAGTTCTTCTTTCTTCTCGATCACCGGCGGCGGCGGCGCGACCACCACTTGCTCGACTTTGTGCACGCCACCACCTTTTTCCCGGCGTTCTTTCTCGAGAACATATCCGTGCGTCTCGGCGATTTTCGACGCGATGTCGGGCTCGATCGTCTGATTGATGTTGGCGAAAATGTTGAAGGCCATCAGCTCGGCAATAACCTGATGCGGCTTTAAGCGCAGTTCGGCCGCGAGCTGCTTCACGATAATCGGCGGCTTAATATGAATGACATTTTGCGGTTCAGCCTCCGGCGGTGCGGCAAGATCGACGTCGTTACTTGAAGGTGCGGGCGGCGCGGGTTCGGCCTTCGCCGCGGGCGGTTCCGACGTGGGCGGCGTGTCGAACGAAGCGCGGATACGTGAGATCGGCGGCAGCACCGTGCTTTTCTTTCTCGGTTCGCCATCGACCGATTTCTTCGGTTTTTTCGCGTCGATCAACGAAACGCTTTCGACCTCGCGCCGCGGGGCCGGCGCGGGCTTTTCCATTTGTGACGGAGGTGTGTGCGGTTCGGCTGCTTTCTTGGCCGGCGCGGCGATGTGCGTACGGGCAGAGGCATGCGAGTCGACTTTCGACTTCTTCTCCACCTTCGCCTTAGAAGCGGATTTGTGAGCAGGAGCCTTAGCCGGCTTGTGTGCGGCCGGTTTCTTCGTTGCTGCTTTGCTCTTTGTCTTCGTCGGCATTGCGATTATCGATTTTACTCACGGCTCGAGCATTTAAGCGGAGCCGTCTTTCTGTTCGCCGTCCTGTCGAGGTATGGCATCGTGAATTTCACGCGCCTTCGTTTCATCCACTGCGAGAATGTCCACAAAGTCCTGCACGTCGGCGTCGCGCAAACCTTCCAGATTCGTGAAACCCGATTTCACCAGCGTCAGTGCTTGATCTTGTGTGATCGGCAACGCCGCGGAAAGCGTTTGCGCGGCTTGCGCGACCTTTTGCTCAACCGCCGTTGTCGCCGATATGTCCTTGTCGATGTTAATTTCCCAGCCGGTCAATCGCGAGGTCAGGCGCGCGTTTTGCCCTTTCTTCCCGATGGCGAGCGAGAGTTGGTCTTCATCGACCGAAATTTGAACGGTCTTTTTTTCCGTATCAAAGGCCAGGCCCTTCACCTTTGCCGGCTTAAGCGCTTCCAAAATGTAATCCTTGGGATCGGAGCTCCAACGAATGATGTCGACCTTCTCATTGTTCAATTCGCGCACGATGTTTTTCACGCGGGAACCGCGCATCCCGACACAGGCGCCGACTGGATCGACTTTTTCGTTGGCGCTGAAGACCGCAATCTTGGTGCGATAACCCGCTTCGCGTGCAATGCCGCGGATCTCGACCGTGCCGTCGGCGATCTCGCTTACTTCCAGCTCAAATAGACGCCGCACAAAATTTGGATGGCTGCGCGAAACGATGATTTCCGGGCCGCGCAATCCATTCTCGACCGCAACGACATAGGCGCGGAGTCGATCGCCCACATTATAATCTTCCACCACCACGCGTTCGCGCTGTGGCATGATCGCTTCGAACTTACCAAGATCGAGAATCACATCTGAGCGATCGAAGCGTCGCACCGTCCCGCTGACGATTTCGCCGGCACGGTCCTTAAACTCTTCGTAAATCATTTCCTTTTCGACCTGACGAATGCGCTGCATCATCGCTTGCTTGGCGGTTTGAGCCGCGATTCGGCCGAAGTTTTTCGGTGTAACTTCCATCTCGATGGTATCGCCGATTTTTGCGTCCGGTTTTAGCCTGCGCGCTTTGGCGAGCGCGATTTCGTCCTGCGGATTGCCCACGTCTTCGACCACGACAAGATTGGCGAGGGCGCGAATGTCGCCGGTCTTGGAATCGATATCGATGCGCAGATCGCGTGCGGCGCCGACGCTCTTTTTCGATGCTGAGAGCAGCGCATTCGAGACGGCCTCGATCAGGATCTCGCGTTTGATTCCGCGCTCCCGCTCCAGGTAATCCAGCATGGCGATAAATTCCGCATTCATAAAAAACATCTAGCCCGCAGACTAAAAAGAGTGGGACATCTGTTCCCACTCCCTCCAGCGCGGACTAGGCGTTTAACCTAACTTTGCCGAGCAGTACCGTCAAGCCACGGTTTGCTTCGATCTTGGCGGTGGCGCTCGCGGTCACCGTCCTGCGCTCCCAGTCTTGGCGAGAAAGGATCGACAATCGACGCGTCACATCCGGGGCGCGGCTGTCGGTCGGAGATTATCCGCATTGGAAGATGGCAATTGAGGAGCCTTCATACCGCAGTTTGACAGTAAGGTGATGAGGAATTAGTTAGCATGCTAACTATCCGTATGCCCCAACTTGACTCCGAGGCCATCGGGCCGCTCCTCCACGGCGCCGCGCGCTCCTGGCGTTTGAAACTCGATGCGCGGCTCAAACCGATGGGTTTGAGTCAGGCCAAATGGCGTACGCTCCTTCATCTATCGGTCGCGTCTGATCCGCTGACGCAGGCCGAGATCGCCGCACGGCTCGGGATTGAAGAGCCGACCCTTGTCACATTGCTACATCGGCTGGAAAGAGACGGTTGGATCGTGCGCCGGAATGCCTCGCACGATCGTCGCTGCAAAACCGTCCACCTCGGTAAACGAGCGCACCTGATCATTGCGCGGATCAACGCGACGGCGGCGAAACTTCGACATGAATTACTCGCGGACATTTCTGCCTCCCAGCTGAAAATCTGCATGCGGGTACTGGCGGCAATTCGAGACAAAGCGGAACGGAACGATGGCGCGCCCGGCCGAAGAACAATTCGCTCTGCGCGGAACGGCCAGAATGGGAACGGGCATGCGATTATCAAAATGAAGGCGTCGCGTCGCGGCGGGAATTGATGAAAAAGGAATCGCCGAGAACCATGCGCCAGTCTATTCCGCGGTGGGCATATATTTTGTTTGTCGGGCTCGCTGCTTTCCTTTTGTGGCGAGTTTATGTTCAGCAAAAGAAGGCGGCCGCGGCCGCCAAGCCGCCGGTGCGACCGGTGCTCGTGGCAAAAGTAATTACCAAAGATGTGCCGCTCTACCTCGATGAAATTGGCTCATGCAGCGCAGTAGAGACGGTGCAGGTACAGTCGCAGGTGACTGGCGCAATTGTTTCGCGTGATTTTCAGGATGGCGCCGACGTTAAAAAAGGCGATTTGCTTTTCCGCATCGACGCTCGCCCGTTCGAAGCGGCGCTCACCCAGGCGCAAGGGCAACTTGGGCAGGCCCAATCGCAGTTGATTCTCGACCAGATCACATTGAAGCGGCAGCAGGAGTTGCGCGCCAGAAACGTGATTTCGCCACAAGATCTCGATAGCGCGCAAGCAACCGTAAAGAGCGACGAGGGCAAAGTGAAAACGGCCGAAGGCCTGGTGGCGGCGGCGCAGGTGAATCTCGATTTTTGCAGCATTCGGTCGCCGATTGATGGGCGTGCTGGCCTGCGAAATGTAGATGTTGGAAACGTTGTTCAGGGTGGGACCGGCGGCGGGGGCACGATGTTGCTCACCATCCAGCGCATCGATCCAATCTACACTGACTTCACGATCGCGGAGACAGACCTGGCTCTGGTGCGCCGCTATCTGGGTGGGCCGAATGTAAAAGTACAAACCACTGTGCCGAATGAAAAACTTCCCCCGCGGATGGGCGATCTCTATTTTATCGACAACGCGGTTCAACCAGGCGCAGGCACGGTAAAGACGCGCGCCGTCACTCCCAATCCCGATCGCAGTTTGTGGCCATCCGAATTTGTGCGCGTGCGTTTTATTCTGGATATACTGAAAGACGCGAAGCTTGTCCCATCACAAGCGGTGCAGATCAGCCAAAACGGACCCTTCGTTTTTGTCGTAAAGCCCGACCAGACAGTGGATTTGCGGCCGGTGAAGCCGGGCCAACGACAAGAAGGCGAGGTCACGGTGATTGAGAGTGGATTGCAACCTAATGAGACGGTCGTTGTTACCGGGCAACTCGCGCTTTCCCCCGGAGCGAAGGTTGAGCCGAAACCGTACAACACTCAGGAAAGCGGCAGTAATTCCCAGGTCGCGCTCAAAGACGCGATGTAGTTGCAATGTTTTATGGATCGGTCTGATCAACACGACGGGGCAACTAATCACAACGGTGAGCCACCGCATTCCGCGCAAGATCGACAACAACCGGCTAAACCGGTGACCGCGGGAGTTCCGCCTGAAGACACGCCCGGTGGAAAATTAATTCAGGTCACAGGCTCGGGACTTTCCGGCCCATTCATCCGCCGGCCTGTGATGACGATGTTGCTGACCTTGTCGGTGATTGTGGCGGGATTGGCGACCTACGGCAAACTCGCGGTCAACGACCTGCCCGCAGTCGATTATCCGGTCATTAATGTCAATTGCTCTTACCCTGGCGCGAATCCCACCACCATGGCGAACAACATCGCCACGCCGCTCGAAAAGCAATTCTTACAGATTCCCGGCCTCGATATCATCACGAGTGCGAGCACGCAAAGCAGCACATCGCTCACTCTGCAATTCAATTTAAGTAAAAGCATTACTGACGCTGCCACTGATGTGCAGGCGGCCATCCAGCGCGCGACCGGAAAGCTGCCGATCGATTTGCCCAGCCCGCCCACGTTTACGAAAACAAATCCGAACGACCAGGCAGTTTATTTAGTCGCCTTGTTGTCCGACACGCTTACTGACGGTGATCTTTATAAATACGCGTCCACTGCCGTGCAGCAACGCATCGCGATTCTGCCCGGCGTTTCGCAGGTAAATGTTTACGGCGTTCAGGGTGCAATCCGAGTGAAGGCCGATGCCGCCGCGCTCGCTTCGCGCGGGTTGACCATGGACGATCTGGCCAGCGCGATCAAAGCGGGGACAGTTTACTCGGGAGCGGGGCAATTCGATGGAGCGCATCGCACTTTTGTTTTGCAACCGAATGGTCAGATCGACAATGCGGAGGGTTATCGCAATCTGATCGTGGCGCGGAACAAGGATGACTCGCCGGTTTTTTTGCGGGACGTGGCCGACGTTCGGCAGAGTGTGCAAGACGAGAGGCTCTCGCGCACATTTTGGGTGCGAGGTTTTAATCCGCCGGGTTCGACCGTTGTTCTGGCGGTTTCACGGCAGGCGGGCGCAAACGCCGTGGAGGTGGCGAAATCGGTCAGAGCACTCTTCCCGGAATTGCGGGCCAGCTTGCCGGGATCGATTACCCTGCTGCCGGTATTCGACCGCTCGCAGAGCATTGTTAGCTCTGTCGCCGACGTGCAATTTACGCTTCTCATCGCGTTCGTTCTCGTCGTCCTGGTCATTTATGCTTTCCTCGGCCGCGTTACCGACACATTGATTCCGGCGGTCGCACTGCCGCTTTCTCTGCTTCTCACCGTGGCGGTGATGTACGTGCTCGATTATTCCATTAACAATCTGACGTTGATGGCGCTCACCCTCGCGATCGGATTTCTGGTCGATGATGCCATTGTCTTTCTGGAAAACGTTGTGCGCCGCGCCGAGCATGGCGAATCGATTTTGAAAGCAACTTTCAACAGCGCGGGTGAGATTTCTTTCACGATCTTGTCGATGACGCTGTCGCTCGCCGCCGTTTTCATTCCGCTCGTCTTTCTTCCCGGTTTGCTCGGCCGAATTTTTCGCGAGTTCTCTGTCACGATCATCGTTGCGATTCTGGCTTCAGGCCTTGTTTCGCTTACCCTCACGCCTTTGATGTGCGCGCGCCTTCTCGGTGAACGCAAGGCCGGCCATAAACGCGCGCGCATGGAAGAATGGACCGGCGATTTTATCAAGCGCGTCATCGCAGCTTACGGCCGAGCGTTGGACAAATTTCTCGATCGCGCATGGTTAACGGTGCCGATCCTCCTCGCCTGCATGCTCGGGCTCTGGTTTTTCTTCACGCATTTGCCGTTCACGTTATTGCCACCCGGAGACAGCGGTTTCATCAGAGGCGTTTTTATCGCGCAGGAAGGTTCTTCGCCGGCAGAGATGAGAGCTTATCAGCAACAGGTCAATCAAAAGCTCAAGGACGATCCGAACATCGCGCAATTTTTTACCCTCGCCGGTTTCTCCAGTCGCACTGCCGGATCGCAAGCGCTTGTCTTCGGATTCCTCAAGCCGAAAAACGAGCGCCCGCCCATCGACCAGTGCATCCTGCAATTGCAGAAGTCGATTAGCACCATTCCCGGTGTCACCGCGGTCCTGCAGCCGAATCCGGTGCTGCAAATCAATGTCGGCGTGACCAACCAAACGCAGGGACAATATGCCTACACGGTCAGCGGCATTGTGCCTGATGATGTTTATCGCGCGGCCGATCAGCTCATGGCCAAGCTGCGTGAGTTCAAAGGTTTTGCCACCGTTCGTTCCGATTATTACAACAATACGCCCAACCTTACCGTGGATATCGATCGCGAACGCGCCTCGACTTACGGCGTTTCTACTGCGGCGGTGCAAAGTCTGTTGCGCACTGCCTATTCGCAGAACTACGTCTATTTGATCAAACAACCCGACGATCAGTATCAGGTTATCTTGGAAGTGCAGGATAACGAACGTGCCAATCCGGCCGACCTCGACAATCTTTACGTCCGTAGCAACAGCGCGATCACTCCCACTGGATCGACAGGCGGAGCGACTATAGCCACAACCGGGACAGGCTCGAATCTAGTTCCACTTCGTGCCGTAACAACGACAAAAACAGTGGTGGGCCCGCAGGCCGTCAATCACCTCAATCAATTCACCAGCGTCACCATCAATTTCAATTTGCTGCCCAACGTTGCCATTGGCGATGCGACCAAATTCATCGAGGATTCTTTCGCGCAAGTGCACACGCAAGTCCCGAGCGTGCAGGGAATATTTCAGGGAGAGGCGCTTGTCTTCCGCCAACTTTTTCAGTCGCTGCCTTTGCTTCTCATCTCCGCCATTTTCGTAATGTATATCATTCTCGGCATTCTTTACGAAAGCTACGTCCATCCCATTACCGTTCTCTTCCCGGCGATCGTGCCCGCGATGGTCGGAGGTTTGTTCACGCTTTGGATTTTTGGATCGACCTTGTCTCTTTACAGTGTCATCGGCTTGTTCCTGCTCATCGGCATCGTGAAAAAGAACGGCATCATGGTTGTCGACTTTGCTCTCCAGCGCCTTGACGAAGGATGGGATCTGCGCTCTGCCATTCACGAAGCCAGTGTGGAACGTTTTCGCCCCATCATGATGACCACCCTGGCCGCACTAATGGGCGCTCTTCCGCTTGCCTTTGGTTTTGGTTCCGACGGGTCATCTCGCCGTCCGCTTGGTCTTGTCATTGTCGGCGGTTTAATCTTTTCGCAAATGATTACGCTCTTTGTCACGCCGGTGATTTATCTGTGGCTCGAATGGTTCCAGGAACACGTCCTCGATCGAGTGCCTTTCCTGCGCAGCGCCCATACTCATCATGAGGGCGAGGCTGCGCCGCAACCAGGCGGGACGGGCGACGGCGAACTGGAACCAGTCGGCGCAGGCGTTCAGTAGGCGGAGAGATGTCGCACTGATACGCAACTGATTTCTCTTCTGATTTTCGTGGCGCCATCTTAATTAGATCGATATGCGCGCGATGGTTCTCGAAAGACCTAGTCAACCCCTGCAATTGCGTGATGTGCCGAAGCCA
>JBEEGY010000084.1:0-8779 GCA_041167145.1 Verrucomicrobiota bacterium | reverse complement strand
CCGGAAATCAGGAGCCCCTGCCACACGTCCAGCACTCGCGGGAGGTCATCGGGGTGTATTGCAACCTTCCAACCCCAACCCCGCGCCTCCTCGATGGTGAGTCCTGTATAGTCGAGCCAACGTTGGTTAAGGAATTCGTTCCAGCCGTCGGGCCGATTGCACCACGCCAGCACCGGGATCGTATCAATGGTGAGTCGAAGGTAATCCTCGCGTCGCTGCAGGGCATCCTCCGCCGCCAGCTCCGCCCGAAGCGCTTCGACTTTCCTGGCGGCGTCTGCCGGCTCTTCCAACTGGGCTTTCATGGCACGGCGTTAATTGGTTTTGTTCACATCACCAACAAGAATTATGTTCCGCATAAACTGCCATTTCACAAGCGGAACACGCCATCTCTTAGTGTCCATGTCCAGCCTTCACCACCTTCACGGCCACTCGCCTGCGGACTGTCCTTAATAGCGTCGACCCGCGGCGTTGAGCTGTTACCTGTTTATGCAAAGAACTTTCCTCCTTCGTCGGTGACAAGCCGTCCTCTCAAGGGAAACACGTCGACTGTCGATCTGGTCCTCGGCGGAATAGGCGAGGCGACTGCGGTTCTGCTCGCGGAACACGGCGCGAAGGTCGTACTCGGCGCGCGCGGATTGGATCGGCTGGAGTCGCTGGCTCGTCGGATCGCGGGAGCGGGCGACCGAGAAAAAAGAAAACAGGAACATCGAGTCGCGGCGCCTGCTTGAGAAGATCGGGGCGATGGACCGCGCGGCTATTAGGCTTTTTGTTCACCTTCTTCGCGATACCGCTCGTCATGTTCCACTTGGTACCGAAGCGCGCGCGAGGTCTTCGGATCGAGATTTGTCCCTTGAGCGTGGATAAACTTCGGCAGGTATTCAGTTCGGCACAAAGCCGCCGACCAAATCTGCCCATTTGCGATGGATGCCTCGGCGAACGTTTGGGCTTCTTGCGGTGTGAAGTTCGGAAAAAATCGTACTAATGGCGCCATCCTGCTCTCGGCATCTCGAAAAGATTTTGCGGCTCCTGCGACTCGAATTAAGGCGGGCAAGGCCGTCCGAGGCATTCTTGTTGCGAGCGGCTCAATCAAAAGTTCACGCGTCAATCCTTCGTTCGGAATACGCCGACTTTGCAGGTGAGATAAAAAGCCGAACGGCGTTGTTCCGTCAATCGAGAGGGGAGTTATTAGGACATCGGGTCTCGATATGATGAAACCAGCTTCTTGTGGCGCCCATTTGGAAGCGAGAAAGTTCAGACTCAAAAGTGGGACGAAAAGGTCGCACCGTCGCAACTCAGAGAGTATGCGCGCCTGCCACTCCTCAGAAACTTCCAGATCTTCATGTGCAAGGAAGCTTTCAATGTCAAACTCGGCCAGGACGCTTTTTGCCTGAGCACCATACCCGCGGTCGAGGTGAGAATAAGAAATAAAGGCGGTCACGTTTGCGCAGCAAAGGTATACCTGAAGCCGACCAACCGCTTGCGCGAACCTAGACCATTCACTCTTTGCGCGGTCTAACAGATCCGACGCAACCGCGCTGGAACGGAGCAATGTAGGGTCAGGATTCACGGAACCAAACGCAGATATGTCCGTCCGGTCCAATTGGCGGGAGCAGCTTGCGGCGATGTCCCCGCTCGCAATGCACAACGACGGCAGTGTGTTTCGCCAGGTTGCGTAAGAGGTGCGGCTTAATCTTGTGCTCCTCTTGCTCGGAATAATTGCGCGACATGTTGCCGCCTGTGTAGCCCCACGACTTTTTGATCACGCGCTTCTTGCCGAGGAAATCGGCGCTCTCGACTGCCCCTTCTTCATCGGCAGCTTTGAAAATGAGACGATTGCGGAGATTGAGAGTGAAGACGCGAGCTTTTTCCCGTCCGAGCGGTGGGACGAACGAGGTTGAGGATTGCGCGGCTGCGACAACGGTCGCCTGCGCTTCGCGAATCACGTCGATGCAGTTGTAATCGCTCATTCCGTCTTCGCTCGCCGTGACGAAACGTTGCGCTTCGTCTGCCCATAGAATTAGCAAGTTGCTGCGGCGTCGATCTTCGGCGGGTTTGTCAAACCGACGGAGAGCGTGCGTGTAGAAAAGCATCTTGAGGAATGTGTTCACGTAGCGGCGCTCCAACTGAAATTTTTGCGGCATCGCCACGCAGATGATTTTACCTCGATCGATGTCCGCAAAATCAAACGTGTTTCCGGCAGGGCAGAAGACCTCGGCAATGTCAGGTGTCATAAAAGCCTGCAAATAGTTCGCGATTGTTTCTTTCACGCCGCCGATTTGTTCCGGTGGCTGAGAAAGGAAACGATTGGCGAAATGCTCGGAGAGTTCGCGACGACGGGCTGTTTGGTGACTCGACGCGAGGTCGGTCATCGCTTCGTCGAGGTCGCCTTGATCGAGCAGCAGGTGATATGCGTTCTCCAACGTCACATCAGCCCCGATCTCGCGGAGCGTTTCTAATGCGGCGGCGATGTGAATCTGCGCCTGGCTCTTAAAGAAACCTTTGTCACCCGCCTGCCCGAGTGACCCCGCCGTATCCACGACAGCTTTGGCGAAAGTGTTGTACGGAATGCTGCGGTCGGACGTGAGATTATATGTGTGCTTCGGTTGCCAATGAAGACCAGCGTCTTCCGGTCTGACTTGCAGAAGGATGAGATCGTCTTCACGGCCGAAGTGCCGCGCCATCTCCGAAAGCGTTTCCCAATATATGCCTTTGTCGTCGATGCAGAGCCCACCCCATGTCGGCTCGTTGCGGAAGACTTGGAACAGGAGAGGTGTGATACCTGATCGTGTTTTGCCAGAACCGGTATCGCCCGTGATGAGCCAGCCGCGGCAAAAGTCTGCGCGCGTCCACTTGAAGCCAGCGAGCCGGACAACTGCTCGATGCTGGTACCCTCGAGAGAGATGCGAGATCAGAATGATGATCGCCGTCAGCCAAAAAATGCCCACCGCGGCGAACCCGAGAGTCCCACTCATATGGAACGGCCGATGAGCACGCCAGCAATTGCCGCTAATGCGATCATTACAAGAAGCGTCGCCAAACGGACACGATTCAGTCGTTCGACGTTCTGACCAAAGCGGCGCAGCTCGCTTACGAGGTCAGATGCCTGGTTGATGAACGATTTTGATCGTCGGTCGAGCAGTTCGATCGTGCCGCGAAAATCTTCGAAGCTTGGAATGGCGGAGTCCTGGCTGCTGTCAGTATGACGCGCGTGTTGGAGATACACGCGGACCAGTCCCAGCGCGGCGATCATCGGATCGCCATCGGCGATGTGATGCTTGCGCTGCCACTCGCCGATTGCGCGCTCTAGTGGATCATCTGCGTTCACGCGGCGAATTTCTCGGCCGCCTGCGGATCAGTCAGAAGTAGATCAGCGGCGCGATACAGTTGCCGGTAGAAGCGCGTCTGCCACGTCTTGAGCCGCTGCCGGTCGAGCAGGTTGAACGCGGGATGCACCAATGCCGGAGTGACTGGTGTGTTGTGCTCGTTCAGAGCGGTGACGAGCCAATCGTACATGCGCGGCATCGAAATCTCGCGCGCGTGCAATACATCGACAACGTGCCGGCGCGTTTTGCTGCCGTCGTAAATCTTAAAAGCGTCGCTGTGCGCTTCGTTTTTCAGGACGACCCAGCTGCAACCGTCACGTAACGCGTCCGATAAGGTCCGCAGTTGCTCAACGCTGTCGGCCTCGTGATTGACCGGACAGATGACGGTTAGACGCGCGTCGAGCGAACGCAGCACCTCAGCCAAACCAACCTCATCGAAGAAGTCGATGAACAGGTCAGTGGAAGCCGCGCGGCAGTCGATCACGAGAAGATCGGAAGTTTCCGCAGTGGTGAACACGCGATCGATTTCGCGCCGATGTTCGAGGTTGATGAATTCCGCCTCTGGGTGGAACCGCTTCAGCGTCGAGTTCTCGTGGTCGCTGTCGATCGCGCAATGAGCGATCCCGCAATCTTTCAGATACTGCACGAAGTTTGTGGCGAAGAAGCTCTTTCCGACTCCGCCTTTGCCGTTGATGACTAGGTTGATTTGTTTGTTCATGTGAAGGTGCGTTTGTTCAGAGGTTGCGAGGATCAGCGACGCGCGGTCCGCGTGTGCGGGAACGCTCCGCTGGCGGTTCGGTGTGCGGGAGTGGCGCCGGTGATGGTGCAGGCGGTGACGGGTCCGCCACAACCGGGCCGGCCGCGCGCCGACGGCCGGATCGTCTCGGTGGTCGCTGCGGTGTGTGGTCGCAATTCACTTCGGCGAGGAATCGCGCGATCGTGTCGGTTCCGACCGACACGTCCACAGTGGCAAGCAATTCGCGGATGAGCCGGAGCGACGCGCCCTTTTGTCGCAGCTCGACAATGCCATCCTTGAGCGGCATCAATTTTGCGTGACGCGTCGATGGTGGCGGCGTGAATGTGCGCGCAGCCTCGTTGAAACGTTGCGTGCGCGCTGCGATGTCGGCGGCTTCGCTCATAGTTGCGGGAGCGGGTTAGCGCCGAGCCGAAAATTCCTTAGCTTTGCTAAGGGGTAGGGCGTCCCTTCTAAAAACTTACAGTGCATTGCTGCACTGTTTTCTCAGATAGCCGGCAGATCACGGCTCTCAGATCGGAGCAGGAGTCTGATGACTGCGTGTTATTTCGACGTCGTGCTTTCGCCGAAAACGCAGACCAACCTGAAGAATGCGAAGAGATATTTCGAAGAGCACCTGAGCGTTGGTGATTACTATTCCGAGAACGAGCGCGTCAGTGGCGAGTGGGCCGGTGAAGGCGCAACAATGCTGGGTCTCGCCGGCGCGGTCACACGCGATGAGTTCCTGGCGTTGTGCGACAACCGGCATCCGAAATCCGGCGAGCAACTGACGAAAAGGCGAAACACAACTCGAAAGGACATTGCCGGTGAAGTGGCGAATCGCCGCGTATTTTACGATTTCACCTTCTCGCCGCCAAAGTCCGTTTCAATCGCCGCACTGGTAGGTGGCGATCAAAGGATCGTCGCCGCACACAACGATGCGGTGAAAGTTGCGCTGAAAGAATTGGAGCAATTTGCAGCTGCTCGTGTCCGGTCGAACAAGAACAACTCGGATCGCCGGACAAGCAACATCGTCGCGGCTCTGTTTCGGCACGACGCTTCACGCGCACTCGACCCGCACCTGCATACGCATTGCGTCATCTTCAACGCGACGCACGATGATCGGGAAGATTGTTGGAAAGCGCTCCAGAACTACGAAATGCTCGGCGCGCAGAAGTACGCGGAGAATGTGTACTATCACGAGCTCGCACGTGCGTTGCGCGGCTACGGCTACACGATCATCAATGCCGCTCGCGGTGATTTTGAGATTGCGGAGGTCGGTCGTAAACTTTGTGAGCGCTTTTCGAAACGGCATCGCGAGATCGATGAAAAGACACGTGCATTTCTCGCGTCGCATCCGGACAAGCAAACCGGAAATGAAAACGCGATCCGCGAGCACATCGCGCATAAGGACCGCGCTCGCAAAATGTCCGATGTTGGTTCGGAGCAACTTCGGCGATTTTGGGCAGAGCAGCTCAGTCCAGAGGAATCGTCATCTTTGAATCCGGCGCAGCGACGGAATGCATCACCCGAGCCTTTCACCTCGGCGGCCGAAGCGGTGACTTGGGCAGAAAGCCATTTGTTCGAGAGACGCTCAGTCGTGCGCGAACACGAGCTTTGGCGTCATGCTTTGGAAGCCGCGCGCGGCGGCTCGCTTTCGTTGGCGGATATTAAGAAAGAAACCATGTCGCGCACTTATCTGCGCGACGGAAGCGACAAGGTTGCGCATCGGGATGTGCTCGCGCGTGAATGGGAGATTGTGCAAGCGGCCCGGGATGGAATCGGCCGACATACTCCGCTCGCGACCATTATTGGTAACAGCGGACTTGCTGAGGATCAGCATCGGGCGCTCGATGCGATTTTGAAATCCACGAGCTTCATCACGCTATTCCGCGGCGGTGCAGGCACGGGGAAGAGTTTTGTTCTGCGAGCTGTTCAACAAGCCATCGATCGTAGCAATCGCCCATCGGTTGTGCTCGCACCGCAACGCCAGCAAGTCATCGATCTTGCGCGGGACGGTCTTACTCAAACACAGACAGTCAGGGAATGTCTGCAACGGGGCGATTTAACGGAACGCGCAGTTGTTATTGTTGATGAAGCCGGACAGATCGACGGAAGACAATTGCTTGATCTGATTCGTTTCGTTCGGGACCGGAACGGCCGGTTGATTTTGTGCGGGGACACGCGACAGCACGGACCCGTGGAAGCTTCGGATGCTTTGCGAGCGATTGAACGCTACTCGGGTTTGCGTGCCGCAGAGTTGAATCAAATTCGCCGACAAGAACCGAAACGCGGACGAACCGCCGCGGAGCGGAAGCAGATTCGAGATTATCGCGAGGCCGTAAAAGCGGCAGCTGCCGGAGAAATAGGACGTTCGTTTGAGAAATTGGAGAAACTTGGGGCGGTCGTCGAATGCGGTCTTGGCGAACAGAGCACTCGACTCTGCGACGGTTATCTCGATATCGCCGTGCGCGGCGAATCGGCCATTGTCGTGTCGCAAACACGCGCCGAAGTGCGCGAAATTAATGATGCCATTCGCGAACGGCTTCGCGAACGCGGGCTGCTAGGAGGCAACGAAACGGAAGTCACCGCCCTGGAGCAGGTCGATCTCACGTCGGCGCAGAAACGGGATGCCAGACACTATCCAGCTGATTGCGTGCTCGTATTCAATCGAGACTTGAGCGGCTGTGTCCGAGGCGAACGCGGAAAGTTGATTGGAATAACTGCAAAGCGTTTGGCTCTCGAAGTGAATGGAAAGGTGCGGCATATCCCGCTCACACATCTTGATCACATCAACATTTGCCGCGAACGCGCGCTTTCTCTTTCTCCAGGCGATCGGCTCCAACTGAAAGCGAACAGCACAAGTGCAGATGGCCGAAAACTCGCGAATGGCGAAGTCGTCAGCGTCGCGCAGATTAAATCGACCGGAGCGATTCGGTTAGCGGATGGCCGCGTCCTTCCTCCGCACTATCGACAATTTCTTCGCGGCTACGCAGTCACATCGTACGGATCGCAGGGGAAAACTGTCGATCATGTGTTGTTTTCCGATTCCGCCATCCGCGCTGCGACGAACTCGCAGCAATGGTATGTCACGATTTCGCGAGGCCGAAAGAGCATCCAAATTTTCACGCCCGATAAAGATCAGTTCCGACATGCCATAATTCGCAGCGGCGAGCGTGAACTCGCGCTCGATCTACTTTCTGCTCGTGCTCAACGATATGGCGTGCGCCAACAAGTTCTCCGTTCCGTGCGCCGGGGACGCGAATTCGCGCGGCAAATCGCTCAAGTAGCGACGCGCTCGTGGACCGCCGCATTCATCAAATCGCATCTCAAACCGACGAATGAAATCAGAAACAAACAAGCGAACCGTGTCGTCCGCGCCGGTGTGCTGGCAGCGTGAAGCGCCGTGCGCTTGCCTGCGCATTGAGACATCGCCGCGGGAATCGCATTTGTTTCCCTATCAACATTTCGTCACAGCATCGCTTAGTCAGAGCGACGAAGCGGAAACGCTGCGCCTCACGTTCTCGTTACACGATGTCGAAATTCAGGGACGCAATCTTCGCGCGCTGCTTCTCGCCATTCAGGAATTCGCGGTGAAATGGATGCGAGTCATGCCAGAGCGTTATCATCAACTCGAAACTGGCGAGAACGGTTTGATATCACGCATTCGCATTCGAGAAGCGAAATCAACCGAATGAAAAATTATTTTGTACGAAAGATTCGCGCGATTTAATCCCGCTATGCTTATTCCGTTCGGCAGCCGCGTTAAAGCTTCGACCCGCCATCGACTGGAATACTCGCGCCTGTAATCCAGCGCGCTGCATCGGACGCCAGGAACGCAACTACATCCGCAACATCTTCGGGTTTACCGATTCGCTTCAATGCCTGCATTCCCAACGCGACCTCGCGACCCGCTTCTGTCTTCGTAAAATTCGACATATCCGTGTCGATGACTCCTGGTGCGACAGCATTTACGCGTATGCCGCGCGGCCCGAGAATGGCGGCCCAGTGTTTAACCAGAGTCTCAATTGCTCCTTTGGTAGCGGCGTAAGCAAGAAGTGAAGGGTTTTCCAAAGCGGGCTTGCCCGCCACCGTACGGGCTGCAGCGGAAGAGATAACAACGATGTTTGAGCCCTCACCAAGAACTGGCAGGAGTTGTTGCACCAGGAAGAACGGACTTCGCACGTTTGTCGCAAAGAGGTTGTCAAAATCCTCTATCGTGTAATCCGCGATGCGTGCCCCCTTGCTGATCCCAGCGTTGAGCACAAGCACATCCAATCGATCGCCGACGATTGAGAGCGCTTGTTTGGCTAGCAGCGCAGCGCCGTTCGGAGTTCCTAGATCCGCCGAGATTGCATTTGCGCTTCCGCCTTTCGTTTGGATCTCGGAGACGAGAGATTCCGCTTCCTGCGCAGAGCGGCCGTAGTGAACCAACACATGTGCACCCGTCTCAGCAAGCGCCAACGCAGTGGCTCGTCCAATTCCACGGGAAGCCCCCGTCACCAGTGCAGTTTTGTTGCGGTGAACCACTCTTACCTCCAGCCGTTACATGAACTTCCCATAAAAGAACGCGCTTCGGACGTTTGTCGCAAAGACGTTGTCAAAACCCTCTGCCGTCCCGAAACACCTGCGCGAAGGTCTTGTCATAGGGATAAAAGCGGTCATGTTCACCCCGTTCCCAAGCGGATTTCAGTTCGGGCCTGGTGATGTCCCAGTCCGGACG
>JBEEGY010000083.1:0-9515 GCA_041167145.1 Verrucomicrobiota bacterium | reverse complement strand
GAAATGGAAGTTGTCACTGAGTTCATCGAACAGGCGCGCACGAAGCAACCGAAGTTCAACTATCAACGCAACACAGTTTTCCTCCGCTTTTGCCACGCCGACTATCACAAAGGCGCGGCGCTCGCTGAGCTTGCTCGCTTGATCGACGTCCCGCGCGAAAACATTTTCACGGCCGGCGATCATCACAACGACATCTCGATGTTGGACGGCAAAGTCGCCGCCATGCCCTCATGTCCGGCGAATGCAATCGACGAAGTGAAAAACGCTGTGCGCAATGCCGGCGGTTACGTCGCAAAGCGTGAATACGGCGCCGGCGTTCACGAGGCACTTCGCCATTTCACAGAATCTTGAGCGGCACAGAATTTCGTCTGGAAAATCCCGTTAATCCTGTCCAAAAAAATCTGCGGACGTTTCAATCTTCTGTCGCTACGGCCAAGGCCAGCGGCGCATCCGCCTCAATTTTTCCGGCGAAGCGATTGGTCATGTAAGTCAGAAGCAGGACCCAAAACGTTAGCGCCAGACTAAAGAGCGGAAATTGCAGCGGATACGGCAGCGAATAAATGATCGCCATGAGCGGCGCCCAGACCACCCAGGTCGCGAGCAAAGTGGGCACAATCTTGTCCTTATAGTGATCCCACGAAAACGCGCGCCGCACCGATTCCCAGGAAAAGCCGTCGTTTTTCCATTCATAAACCAGCACCTCACCTGGCGCGGCGAGAAACGGATTATATCCAAGCTGGTCAACGCAAATCTTGGCCATCACGACCGGCACGGTCACGACATCGCCAAACCAGACCACGTTGGCGCGGTACATTAGATCGACAAGGACGGCGTCAATCGCCCAGGTGGGAATGGTAAAGACAAGATTCCGGAAATTCTGCCGGCGCAGTTTTGCTTTCTGAAAAAAGAAGATCAGAAAAAGCTCCGGCAAGATCGCGCCGGCCAAGATTCCGGCGCCGATGACGAAGAAAAGCCCGTGCTCTTGCTTATAATGGGCGAGCCGATCGAGGCAGACCGCGAATCTCGCGCTTACGTAATATGCAATCAGGATCGCCAACATGGCGATCTGAAGAACGAACCCCGGCACCGCGTTCGCCTTGGCTGCTTCCCAGCCAATTGTCACAGGCGTGCGCGATTTTTGCATCGCCGCAGATAGTTATCCGAGCGGCTAAACGATCAAGCGCAATCTGCTGCGAACAAAGTAACGACGCTAAAATCCGACCTTCGCACCCGGGCCCATGCCCGGCGCGGGCTGGATATCCTGGCCCTCTCTTCTTTCTCCCGGAACAGCGGTCGAAGAGCTACCGGTGCCGCCCGTTTCCTTTTGCGAAGCGCACGCGCCGAAGAGCAACATCGCCGCTAAGCCCAACATCGTTCGAATCCCAAACCATTTCATCGTGCCGAGACCTTACCGAGGCTCCGCCTAATCACAAGGTCTCGATGTTTGATGGTTCGCGGTGGCGCCGGTAAGTTGAGTAGTGGCAAACGCGGCTAGGATCGACATCAAGTCTCTGCGATTGGATCAATTGCAGGAGAAGCTGCGCGATTTAGGACAACCCGCCTATCGGGCCGGGCAAATCAGCGACTGGCTTTACAAAAAGCGCGCCGCTTCGTTCGACGAGATGACCGATTTGCCGCAAAGTTTGCGCGCGCAATTGGCCGAGCACTTTGCTTTCGGCAAGATCGACATCGTCCGTGTGCTGGGCTCCGAAGACACGACTCGCAAGTTTCTGTTCCGGTTGGACGATGGAGATTTGATCGAATCGGTCCTGATTCCGGCTTCCCCCGCACTTTACGGAACGCGCTCGGACCGGCGAACAATTTGCGTTTCGACGCAGGTTGGCTGCGCGTATGGCTGCAAATTTTGCGCGAGCGGCCTGGAAGGATTCTCACGCAACCTGCGCCCGGATGAAATCGTCGACCAAATCATCGCGGTGGAGCGCGAGAGTAGAGAGAAGATCGACAATATCGTTTTCATGGGGATGGGCGAACCGCTCGCCAATTTCGATAATTTGATGCGGGCGATTTCAATCCTTAATGCGCCGTGGGGTCTCGGCATCGGCGCGCGCCACATCACTGTTTCAACGAGCGGGCTGGCCCCGCAGATTCGAAAACTCGCGGAGGAGCCGCTGCAAATCCGATTGGCCGTCTCGCTCCACGGCGCGACCGACGAGGTGCGCAACAAAATCATGCCGATCAATCGCCGTTACAAGATCGAGATGTTGCTGGAGGCTTGTGATTATTACACCGCGCGGAAGAAGCAGTGGATTACCTTTGAATACATTTTAATCGACGGTATCAACGATTCGGACGAACAGGCGCAGATTCTGGCCAAGCACGCCCGCCGGCTTGGCGCTAAAGTAAATCTGATTCCGTATAACATGGTCGAAGGTTTGCCCTGGTCGCGGCCATCGGGAAATCGACAGCACAAGTTCTTGGCGATCTTGCGCGAGCACGGAATAGCGGCCACGCTTCGTCGCGAAAAAGGGCACGATATTCAAGCGGCCTGCGGCCAATTGCGTTTGCAAACCAAGCGCGAAAAAGTCGAACACACTTAGTCCTGGCTTGGAGGGACGGCCTCTGTGTCGTCCTCTATTTCTAGCGACGCGACGGAGTGCGTTCTTCCACAATCCTTTTGCGTGCCGTCACAAGCTGGCTTAAGTCGAATCGATGTCTGATTTCGATCACGAACCCGAACACGCCTGGGATGAGTACGACTGGGAGCGTTTCTTGCAGCAGCAAGATCACAAGACAGAGAAGTATATGGAACTTCTCGAGAAGTATCTGGACGATCCGCAGCGCGACGAAATCATTGCGCGCGAAATGGGCTGGGCGCAGCTGCGCGAAGGCAACGATTGGAGTGCCGAGGTCGACGCTCTCTTAAACGAAGACTCGCGGTCGGAAGATGGAGAAGAGGTGCGAGAGGAAGAGGACCAGTTTCAACCGACAGAGAGCTTCGAAGAGCACAGCCTTTATCGCGCGGCCTTCGCGCTGACTGTTTGGATAGATCAGCTCTTCGACCAAAATGCATCGCTGCAAAATGAACCGGCGGCGGTGAAACTGGCCACGCACTCTGCTCTGGCCAGCGCAAAGCTCGCGGCCGCCTTGAATGATGAAGAGGTGGACGAGATCGGAATGACGATCGCCTATTTGAAGCGCGCGTTGAAAGCGATCACGATCTCAATTGAGGCATCGCTTCAGCTTCTGGCCAGGAAGAGGATCACCCAGGCGCAGCATTCGGTATTGCAGCAACGCCTTTTCCAAGTCCGCGACGGGATCATCCTTCTCATGGGCGAATATCGCAGGGAGTGGCAGCGCCGCTATGGTGGGTAGCTCCGAAGCTTTCGGAGTTGAATGAAATAGCCGGTTCTCCGTCTAAATATGCAAACGGAAGCGACTGTGGCTCAAGCCGATGTATCGGAACTGGACCTGGTGAAACGGTGCCAGGCTGGTGAAACCGAGGCATTTGACGAGTTGGTCACCCGCTACCGAACCCGAATTTTCGCAATGATTTATAACATGGTACATAACGAACAGGACGCCTGGGATCTGGCCCAGGACAGTTTTGTGAAAGCGTGGAAGTCGATCAAGCGCTTCCGCGGCCGCTCCTCGTTTTACACGTGGATTTATCGCATCGTTATGAATGTCACAATCGATTGGTTGCGAAAGAAGCAGGTCAAAGGCGCGGGCGTTGAGTTCGATGACGCCATTCAACTAAAGGAAATTAATCCCGCCTCCAGGACGTTGCCGAAAGCGGACCCTTTGCCATACGAACGCATGGAGAGAACGGAAGTCCGGGCCAAGATCGACAATGCCATTGCGCAACTTTCGCCGGAACATCGCGCGGTAATTTTGATGAAGGAGACCGAAGGAATGCAATATCACGAGATCGCCGAGGCACTCGGCTGCTCGATCGGGACGGTCATGTCGCGTTTGTTTTACGCGCGCAAGAAACTGCAGGGTTTGTTGAAGGATGTTTATGAAAACATTTGAAGAAAAATGGACCGCGTGGCTCGACGGCCAGTTGACGGACAAGGAGCTCGCCGACTTCGAGGCCTCGCTGCCGGACAAGGCCTCGGCTGAAGCCGAGAAACGCGACGCGCAAAAACTTGGCGTGCTCCTCAAACAGGAGCTCGCAGTCCAGCCATTGAGCAACGAAGAGTTTTTTAGTCATCAACTCCGCGAGCGAATTGCGCGCGAGAACGTGCAAGATCGACATGTTCCATTTTGGCCGCGATGGACAATTCGTCGTTTGGTTTTGGCGGGAGCGACCTCAGTCGCCTTATTTTTCCTGTGTGCGGTTTTTGTAATGCGTGAGAAAAATCCAGGCGAGCACTCCGAATATCTTACTCAAATCCTGAACATGCGGGTCGATCCGGCGGTAAGTCCCAATGCGACCATTTCTGTCTTCGAATCAAAGGGAGACCGCGTCACGGTGATCTGGACAGAGGGATTGCAGTCCTTGCCTTCGGATTACGCGGCAAAATAATAATCCTATGCGAGCTCGCGCGCTGCTTCTCGCCGCTTTCATGGCGCTGGTAATGAGCGCCGCGGCCTCAGCGCCAGCTGCCGAGAAAGTCTGGAGCGGTCTGGTTATTGCCGAGAACGCCAGCCGGCCAGCCACGACTCCGGCCGAGCTGAAGAAGTTCGAGCAGACTCTCAAGGAACTTTTCGGTTACAACCAATTCAATATCATTGGCCAATCTTCGAAGACGTTGAAGACAGGCCAGGAAGACTGGCTCGCTTCGAGCAAGTATTTTTCACTCCGTGTCGACTCGCGCGGTGAAACCGGCGCGGGCTACGTTTTGAACCTGAAACTCTACAAGGAGCAAGAGCTACTGCTGGAAACGGAAGCGAAGTTGAGCAAGAGCAGTCCTCTCGTAATCAAGGGTCCACAAGTGGGTGGCGGACAGCTTCTGCTCGTTTTGATTGTCCAATAGCGCAGCTGGGCGTGGCTGTTTCCTCGGAATTGCACAGCGAAGGCGGCTCAGTCTAGTGGAGCATGCGGCCGTTTTTTGTTTTCACGATCGTCCTTACTCTTGTGACCAATTTGAGCGCTGAAAAACCGTTCGATTTCGCGAGCACACCTGGAAAGCTTCCGAAACAGGTCGTCCCGCTCGAGTATTCGGTTCGGATCGTCCCCAAGATCGACAAGTTGAACTTCACTGGGAACGAGACGGTGAAGATCAATGTGCGCGCTCCGGTCCGTCAGCTCGTGCTCAACGCCCTCGAGATGGAAATCACGAGCGCCGCGGTTGACGGCAAAGCATTGCCAAAAGGCGCAATCAAGATCGACACGAAGGAGGAACTGCTGACCATCGTATTGCCTTCCGAACTTCCCGCCGGCGATCACATGCTCGCCCTTGAGTTTTCAGGAAAGATCAATCAACAGGGCCAGGGTTTGTTTTACTGTCGCTATCAAGAGGAAGGCACGGGCGCGAACAAGATCATGCTTGGAACGCAATTCGAAGCCAGTGATGCGCGCCGCATGTTCCCCTGCTGGGACGAACCGGTTTTCCGCGCCCGGTTCCAACTCACGGCAGTTGTGCCTGAAAACTGGCTGGCCGTTTCAAACATGCCCGTTGAAAGGGAGACGAAGACGGAAGGCGGGAAAGAGGTGCGCTTTGCGATGAGTCCCTCGATGGCGAGTTATCTTAACGTCTTCTGCGCCGGCGAACTGGACTCGGTCGAAACCGAAGCGGCCGGCGTTCACATTCGGGTGATCGCGACAAAGGGCAAAGCGGAATGGGGACGTTATGCGCTCGAAAGCACCGCCAAGATTCTCCAGTATTACAACGATTACTTCGGCGTGGCGTATCCGCTGCCCAAGCTCGATCAAATCGCGCTGCCCGGGGGCTTCGGCGGAGCGATGGAGAACTGGGGCGGCATCACTTATTTCGAAAGCATCCTGCTTTTCGATCCACAAAAGTCATCTGAGGAAACTAAACAGGACATCTTCGCGGTGATTGCGCACGAAGTTGCGCACATGTGGTTCGGCGATCTCGTCACCATGGCGTGGTGGGACAATCTTTGGCTCAACGAAGGGTTCGCCTCCTGGATGGGGACGAAGTGCACGGCGCACTTTAATCCGCAATGGGAAGTATGGCTGCGCACGAATCAGCCGCGCAATCCAACTCGACGGGTTGGCATGGCCAAGGAACAAGCCATGGAAGGCGATGCAAGATCGACAACTCATCCCATCCAGCAACCGATCGCGAACGAAGCGGAAGCAGCTATCGCCTTTGACGACATTACTTATCAAAAAGGGCAATCGTTTCTCCGGATGCTCGAAAGTTTTCTCGGAGAAAGCGTTTTTCGCGACGGCATCCGTCGTTATATGGCTAAACACAAATATTCGAATACGACGACGATCGATCTTTGGAACCAGCTCGGCGCAGCCTCGGGGAAACCGGTAGACCAAATCGCAGCGGCCTGGACCGAACAACCTGGATTTCCGGTCGTGAAAGTAAGGCGCCCGGACCAGGACAATGTTTCGCTGCAACAGGAAAGATTTACTGTGCACTTTCCTAACGCTCCAGCCCTGGAATGGAAAATTCCGCTTACGTATTTCGCGCTCGGCCAAAAACAACCGGCAAGCCGATTGATGACCGGCAAGATCGACAATCTAACAAACCTTCCCGCCAATCGTGCCTTTAAATTGAATGCGGAGGGCGCCGGCAACTATCGCGCGCAATACGACGATGCCTCGTGGAACCTTCTGCTCACCTCGTTGCCAGAGCTGAATTATTCCGATCGCGTCAATTTGCTATGTGATTCGTGGGCACTGACCCAGGCTGACCGCGCCCAGATCTCGCTTTATCTCGGGCTCGTCGAAAAATTGCCGACGCTGACAATTCTGGCCGAGCGAGAACAGATCATTAGCGTTTTCGATTACATCGATCGCCTCTTTGTTGGTTTGACTGAACGGGAGAAGGTTCAGAGTTTTGCGCGCACAATCTTGCGCTCCAGCTTCGACCAGCTGGGTTGGGACCCAAAACCGGACGAACCGCGGACGGAATCAAGTTTGCGCGCAAGTTTGATCGCGGCGTTGGGCACACTGAACGACAAGGAGATTATTGCCGGCTGTCGCGATCGCTTCGAGAAATACCTGAATGATCCGGCCGCGATTGCCCCCGATCTCCGGCGGGCCGTCATTCAAGTGGTCGGTCGTTACGGCGATGAAACAACCTGGAACAGACTGCATGAATCAGGACTCAAGACCACGAACATCGCAGAGAAACAAAACTATTACGACGCGCTCACGCACGCGACCGATCCGAAGCTGGTCAAGAAAACACTCCAGATTGCATTGACCGATGAGTTGCCTACGAGCCGCGCAATCTTTCTGGTCGGGAAAGTCGCCCGCTTCAGCGATCATCCCGAGATTGTATGGGAATTTGCCCGGGCCAACATGAAAGCGCTGCTCGGCAAGGCGGACGCGCTCGCGGTTAACAGTTATGCGCCAAGCCTCTTCACGTTCTTTTCTGAGACATCGCGCGCGGAGGAATTGAAAGCCTACGCCAAAGCGAACTTACCTCCGACGAGCGCCAAAGAAGTCGCGAAAGCGGTGGATGAAGTTGAATTCCGCGCCGAGTTCAAGCCACGACTCGCGAAACAATTGAAAGCTTGGATCGACAATCGCGCATCAGCGACCAAGCCGTAATTTACAGGCGCTGGCCAGGAATCGGTGGCGGAGTCTCTGTTGCTGGCAGGCCTACGGCCCCAGATTCGAGGGCGAGCTGTTGGGCGTATCTCCACCCCGCCTGCGCTTGCATTAAAATGAAAAACGCCAGCACGCCGAGCCAGATCGAGCGCTGTTGAATCGCCAGCAACACCAAAAGAATAGCGCCCACGAAACCGATCACGCTTGAGATTTTTAAACTACGAATTCGACCGACGGCAAACCAAAGCAGCCCACGAACGATTTGGCCGCCATCCAGCGGATAGATGGGCAGAAGATTAAAAATCAACAGACCGGTGTTCATGTACCAAAGCGCGGCAAGAAAAAGAAAAAGGTCCGGATTAGTGAGGCGCCACTGCGCGTGACCGGCCACCGAGAGAAGGAGAGAAAGAATCGGAAACAAAACGACATTTACGAGTGGGCCGGCGGCGATGCTCCAAAGGTATGCGCCTGGCCGCGGCGGCGGATTGACAAACGCAATGCCGCCGAGTGGCCATAAAACAATTCGATCTGCCACTCCACCGGTCTGGCGACACGCGAGCGCGTGACCGAATTCGTGCAGCAGCACGATGACGAAGAGACCCAAATATTCCAGCAGCCCCCAGATGGGAGAAGAGTAACGCCCCGCGAATTGGGTCACGGCAAGCGCCGCGACGATAAACCAGCTGAAGTGCAGGTAAACTTGGATGCCTGCAAAACGAAACAAACGAAGCGAGCCGCCTTGCATGTGAAAGAGTGTCGTGCCGACGGGCAAGATCGACAACTACTTCACGTGTCCCGGCGGAATACTTACAGGCTCACTTCCGCCTGCTCGGCGGCCGGCGTTAAGAGCAAACGCATTGGCAGCATGGAAGACTCGTGAAAACCAAAACGCTTGAAGAGCGCTTGCGAGCGAAGTTCCGGGCGATCGGTCAACAAAGTGATACGCAGGAAATTCTTTTGTTTGGCGAATTCGACGGCGTGCTCAAGCAGTTTCGAGCCGTAGCCATGTCCTCGAAACTCGTCGTGCACGACTAGGTCCTCGAGCAAGACAACGAAACCGCCTTCGGCCGTGCTGATGGTGAAAAGAAGATTGATCATCCCGACGATGGCGTTGTCCCGGCGCAGCACAAAAACGCGACCCCGGTTCGGCTCCTCGAAGATCAAACGCAAACCGTGCAGTTGCTTGTGCTTGTTCGGCCGAAAGTCTTTCTCCTCGCTGAAGAGCTCGCCCAAAAGCTCGGACAGCTCGTCCAAGTCGGCCTCCGTCGCCGCTTCAATGACTACGTTGTCGCTCATGGGATACCCCTTATTCCAGAAACCGAAGGCGGTGGCAACTCGCGATTCAAATTAGGATGTCGCCGCCCCTGCCGGGAAAGGCAACTCCTTTAAGCGAAACGAATCGGTCAGAATGAGATTACCGAAGGAGCGGAGCGACTCAGCCGATTTTTCCAATCGACTGCCGCTTTGCCGCGAAGCGGGTCGATCCTGGCTGAAATTGACAAAGGCGCAGCGACTCTTAAGGTAGCCGCTCTCCAAGCCGACACCCGACCCGGCTCGAATCTATGAAACGCACTTACCAAGCTTCAAAGCGCACTCGCAAACGCCAGCACGGCTTTCGTGCCCGGATGAAAACCAAGGCCGGGCGCGCCACGCTCGCACGGCGCCGGCAACGTGGTCGGAAGCGCCTGTTGCCCAAAGGCACGGAAGTGCATTTCGCCCGGCATACGCAGGCGTAGTTTCAGTATTAAGAGTCGCATGCTCGCGAAACATTTGCGCGAGCTTGCCGAACAAATCGCACGTCCGGCAATCTGACGGCTGCGTCGCCGTTTGGTTTCGCCGCTCAACCTCGGGA